>JBOHPM010000021.1:0-15707 GCA_050731715.1 Candidatus Rokuibacteriota bacterium | reverse complement strand
GGCCAGCACCTGCTGGAGGCGCTGCATCCAGGGCCCGGGCCTGGGCAGAAGCCGGGCCCAGCCCGGCGCCAGGGAGAGCGCCAGGTAGGGCAGGGCCAGGCCGAGCCCGAGCGCCTCGAAGACGGCCAGCGCCACCGCCGCCGGCTGGGTCAGGGCATAGCCGATCGCGGTGCCCATGAACGGCGCCGTGCACGGCGTGGCCACCAGGGTGGCGAGCGCGCCGGTGAAGAACGATCCCGTGTATCCGGCCCGCGCGGCCAGGCCGCTGCCCGTTTTCGTCAGGCGCCCGCCGATCGTCACCGCACCCGACAGGGCCAGGGCCATGACGAAGAGCACGTACGCGAGCAGCGTGACGAAGACGGGCGACTGGAGCTGGAAGCCCCAGCCGACCTGCTCGCCGGCGGCGCGGAGCGCGATGAGGCCACCGGCGACGATCGCGAAGGACACCAGCACGCCCGCGCCGTAAGCCAGGCCGTGGCGCCGCATCACCGCGGGCCCGCTACCACCGTGGGCCACGAGGGCCAGCGCCTTCACCGAGAGCACCGGCAGCACGCAAGGCATCAGATTGAGCACGAGCCCACCGACGAGGGCGAGCGCCAGCGCCTGGAGCAGGGTCGTCCACGACCACGCGGTTCCGGTCGCTGCCGCGGGCGCTGCGGCGTGCACCGCGAAGGCCTGACGCACCGGGCCCGCGTCGAGCTGCTCGGTGATGACGAGCACGCCCTCGACGGGGCGGGCGACCGCGTCAGCCAGCGGGCCCCGCGCGACGCTCAGCGTGAGGTTGTGGGGAGAGACGGCGAGCGCCTGCGGGGCGGCGTACGTGATCAGCCCCCACTCGAGCGGGTAGAACCACGCGTCCTGGATCCGCGCGGGCAGCAGCCCGGTGACCGCCACGGTCAGGGTGACGGTGCTGGCGGTCGCTGAGACGGTGACGGGCCACGGGCTCGGACGCGGCAGCGCGGCCAGCGTTTGCGCCACCGCGTCACCCCAGCGTCGATCAGCCGCGGGCCGGCCCGCGGCCACCGGGAGCGTCAGCTCGACGGTCGCTTCCTCGGGGATGCATTCCTTCTCGCAGACGAGCCACGCCGCCGCGGCGCGCAGGGTCAAGGTCTCGCCCGGACGCAGGGCAGCGGGCGCGTCGATGCGGACCGGCAGCAGCACCTCGCCGCTGTAACCGTAGCTCACGGCAGAGCCGACCGGGATCCGCTCGGGCGCCGGCCAGGAGATCGCCCCCGCGGTCACGCCGGCCGGCAGCGTCCACTCGAGCCTCGTCGGCTCGCCGGAGTCGCCGGGGTTCGCCCAGTAGGTGTGCCAGCCCGGCGGGATGCGCTGACGCAGCGCGACCCAGAACGGCGCGCCCGGCTGCACGCTGGCGACCTCGCTCACCAGCTCGACGTGAACGAGCGGATTACCCGGAGAGTTGCCTGCCGCGGGTGCGGCGACGGCCGCCAGCACCAGCAGCACGATACCGAGGTACGGGCCCGCGAGCCTCATGTCCTGACATGGTGCCATCAACGGGCGGCGTCGTCATCCAGAAGAACGGCGAGGAACATGACGTTGCGCCCCGGCTCGGTGACGGAACGGGTCAGCTCCTCCCGTAGGAGGCGGGCCGGCGGATCAGAGCAGGGCGGCGATAGCCTCGCCGGCCTCCCGCGTGGTGGCCTTGCCCCCGAGGTCGCGGGTGACCGCGCGCCCTTCTTCGACCACCTTCTCGATGGCCGCGACGATGGCAGCCGCGGCCTCGGGGTGGCCCAGGTGCTCGACGAGCATGGCGCCAGTCCAGATCTGGGCCACCGGGTTGGCGATGCCTTTGCCCGCGATGTCCGGGGCCGAGCCGTGCACCGGCTCGAACATGGACGGGTACTCCTTCTCGGGGTTGATGTTGCCGCCCGGCGCGATGCCGATCGACCCGGCGAGGGCCGGGCCGAGGTCCGAGAGGATGTCGCCGAACAGGTTGGAGGCCACCACCACGTCGAACCAGTCCGGGTGCTGCACGAAGTGGGCGGTGAGGATGTCGATGTGGTACTGGGCTGTCTTCACGTCGGGGTACTGGGTGGCCATGGCCGCGAAGCGCTCGTCCCAGAACGGCATGGAATGAATGATCCCGTTCGATTTGGTCCCCGAGGTGACGTGCCGGCGACGTTGACGGGCGCGCTCGAAGGCGTAGCGCATGATGCGATCGCAGCCGCGCCGCGTGAACACGGCCTGTTGCACGGCCAGCTCCTCAGCGGTGCCCCTGTAGAGGCGGCCGCCGATCTCCGAGTACTCGCCCTCGTTGTTCTCCCGGATGATGAGCATGTCGATGTCGGCGGGCCCGCGGTCGCGGAGTGGCGAGCGGACGCCCCGCAGCAATCGGACGGGCCGGAGGTTCACGTACTGGTGGAACCCCCGGCGGATGGGGATGAGCAGGCCCCACAGCGAGACGTGGTCGGGCACCCCGGGCCAGCCCACCGCGCCCAGGTAGATGGCTTCGAAGGCCCGCAGCTGCTCCAGACCGTCGTCGGGCATCATCCGACCGGTCTGGGCGTAGCGCTGGCAGCTCCAGTCGAAGAGCGTCCACTCCAGCTCGAAGCCGAAGCGCCGACCCGCCACCTCGAGGACGCGCATGCCCTCGGGCAGCACCTCCGTGCCGATGCCGTCGCCGGGGATGACCGCGATGCGGTGCCTCACGCGGCGCCCTCCGCCACGTCGACCACGATGTTGCCGGTCACCTTGCCGCTCTCCTGCGCCTGGTGGGCCTCCACGATGCGCTCGAGCGGAAAGCGTGCGCCGATGACGTGAACGAGCCGGCCGGTCTCGACGAGGCGGGCGACGTCCCGGGCCGCCTCGTCCTTGGCCCGCTCGGGCATGGTGTAGAGCAAGACGGGGCGGATGGTGGCGTTCTTGGCCATGAGCGCGTAGAAGGGGAGCTTGGGCTCGGGCTCGCCCATGGATGCGTAGGTGGCGATGGTTCCGTTGGTCTTGAGCACCTTGACGCTGACGGGCAGGTTGGCGCCGAAGTCGACATCGACGATGCGATCGATGCCGGCCCCGCCGGTCAGCGCGAGGATCTCGGCCGCAGTGTCCCCGGCCCGGTAGTTCACCGTGTGGTCGGCCCCGGCCAGGGTGGCCAGCCTGGCCTTCTCGGCCGAGCTGACGGTGGCGATGACCCGGGCCCCGGCCCACTTGGCAAGCTGAACCGCGTAGTGGCCGACCGCGCCGGCGCCACCGGTGACCAGCACGGTCTGGCCCCCCAGCGGACCGTCGGCGAACAGGCAGCGGTGGGCGGTCACGGCCGGGATACCCAGGCACGCGCCTTCGGCGAAGGTCGTGTTGGCGGGGAGCGTCACGGCCAGGCGCGTGGGGACGACCGTGTACTCCGCCGCGGTTCCCCAGGCCCGCTGCCACTGCACGATGTAGAGCCAGACGCGCTCGCCCACCCGCGAGGCCGGCACCCCGGGGCCGACCTTGTCGATGACCCCGGCGCCGTCCTGGTGCGGGACCACGCGTGAGTGGCCCATGGGCCGGGAGCCGGCTCGCGACTTGACGTCGGTGGGGTTGAGGCCCGAGGCGATGACGCGCACGCGAACTTCGCCCGGCCCGGGCTCGGGGACCGGCAGCTCACCGACCTTGAGGACTTCCGCCGCCGGTCCGTTCCGCTCGTACCACGCTGCGCGCATGCGGCTCTCCTCGGCTCGCGCCTACGCGAGCGCCGCCTTCACCCGGGCCGGCGTCAGCGGCAGGTCGCGAATCCGCTTGCCGGTGGCGTTCGCGAAGGCATTGGCGATGGCCGCGGCGGCGGGGCCCTGGGAACCTTCGCCCACCCCGAGGAAGCGCTCGTTGGGCTGGTTCAGCAGCACCACCTCGACGGCCGGGACCTCGTTGAACGTCAGGATCGGATAGTCGGCCCAGGTGCGCGTGGTCACCCGGGTGCGGTCGAAGCGCAGCTCCTCTTTCAGCGTCCAGCTCGCCGACTGGATGATGCCGCCCTCGATCTGGTTGATGACGCCTTCGGGATTGACGATCTGCCCGGCATCGACCGTCGCCACCGCGCGGGCCACGCGGACCTGCCCGGTGCGCCGGTTCACGCTGACGTCGGCCACGACTGCGCAGTAGCACCCCAGGTTCTTGTACCGGGCGAAGCCGAACCCGCGGCCCTGCGAGCCGTCACTCTTGCGGCCCGGCTGCCAGGCCGCCTTCTGGGCGGCCGCTTCGACCACGGCGCGCGCGCGGGGGTCTTTGAGATGGCGCAGGCGCAGCTCGATGGGATCGACGCCCGCGGCGAGGGCCACCTCGTCCATGAACGACTCGAGCGCGAACACGTTGGCGTAGCCGCCCAGCGTGCGCAGCGCCGAGGTGCGCAGGGGCATGTCGGGCAGGTAGTGCTTGGTGATCTTCTGGGCGGGGAACTCGTACAGGGGAATGGCGTTCCGATCGGAGCCGCCCGTCGGCTGGGGGACATCCGCCGGGAACGGAGGCTGCTTGGGATTCGCCAGGTGCCAGGCCGCGAGCAGGTTCACGCCCTCGCGCCCGGTCGGGCGGGTGCTGTGGGGGTGGCTCCACACGTCGTGGGTCCATTCCACGATGTTGCCCTGACCGTCGATGGCGCCGGTGAGCTTCATCAGCATCGCCGAGCCGAAGGGCTCCCACATGAACTCGTCGTCGCGCATCCACTGCAGCTTCACCGGGCGGCCGTTGATCGCGCGAGCCACCAGGGCCGCGTCGAGCGCCACGTCGTCAGCGCCGTTGTGGCCATAGCAGCCGGCACCCTCCATGTGGATGCAGGTGATCTGCTTGGGATCCATGTCGAGGGCCCGGGCCATGTCGCCCCGTAGCGGGAACACACCCTGGGCGTGCGTCCACACGGTGAGCTGGCCGTCCTTGAGCTGGGCCACTGCGCACGAGGGGCCGAGGGAGCCGTGGCACTGGTAGGGTCGGGTGTAGGTCGCCTCCAGACGCTTGACCGCGGTGGCCGCCGCGGGCGAGGCCTTGTCGCTCACAACCTTGTCTTCGGGCTTCATGCGCTGCAGGTGCTCGAAGAGCCCGGCGCCCGCCGGGGGCAGGTCCGGAGCGGCCTTCCACACGGCCCGCTTGCGGAGCTCGCGCATGGCCTTGACCACCTGCTCTTCACGCTCGGCGGCTACGGCCAGGAAACGGCCATCCCGCACGACGGCCACCACGCCGGGCATCGTGCGGATGGGCCCCTCCTCGAGTCCGACAAGCTCGGCGCGCGGCGAGGGCGGGCGTACGACTCGCGCGAACACCATGCCCGGCAGGCGCAGGTCAGTGAGGTAGGCGACGCCTCCCGTGCATTTGGGTGCCAGATCGCGGCGGACGATGCTCCGGCCCACCCACTTGTGGTCGGCGACCGGCTTGGGCTTGGCCTGCGCGGTGGCCTCGCGCTTGAAGGCTCCGTCCGTGGTGAGCTCCCAGTAGGTGGCGGTCGCTCCCCCGGGGCCGGTGAGACGACCGTCGGTGATCCGGAGGTCTCCGGCCGGCACTCCGAGCTTGCTGGCGGCGAGCTCGACCAGAATCTGGCGCGCCTCGGCGCAGGCGAAGCGGATCGCCGTGCCACTGTGCTCCATGGAGAGGCTGCCCGCGGTGAAGCCCTCGTTGGGCGTCCGCGACGTGTCGCCGGTGACCATCTCGATGCGTCCGTAGTCGACGTCGAGCTCGTCAGCGGCGATCTGGGCCAGCGCGGTGGCGATGCCTTGCCCCAGCTCGATCTTGCCGGTGAACACGGTGACGGTGCCGTTGGGATTGATGCGCAGCCACGCGTCGAGCATCCGGTTGGCATTGAGGCTCCCCGGCAGGCGCGCGGGCTTGGCGTCCTGGGCCAGCGCCGTGAGCTCCGGCGCCAGCGTGAAGCCCACGACGAGGGCCCCGGACATCTTGAGAAACTCCCGACGAGAGGGCGCGAGCCGGGCGCTCATCGGGCCATCTCCTTCGCCGCGCCCTGCACGGCACGCACGATGCGGTTGTGAGAGCCGCATCGGCACAGGTTGGCGTTCAGGGCCTCCTTGATCTGGGACTCGGAGGGCCGAGGGGTGCGGTCGAGGAGCGCCTTGGCGGCCATGATCATCCCGCTGGCGCAGTAGCCGCACTGGTTCGCCTGGCTTTCGATGAAGTGGCGCTGCAGGGGATGCGGCTGGCCGGCCGTCCCCAGTCCCTCGAGCGTCGTGACGTGGCCCTTGACGGCAGCCGACAGGGGCACCACGCAGGAGCGCTGGGGCTTGCCGTCGATGAGCACGGTGCAGGCACCACACTGGGCGAGGCCGCAGCCGAACTTGGCCCCGTTGAGCTCGAGGTCGTTGCGGAGCACGTAGAGGAGGGGCGTGTCGGGCTCGGCGGTGACAGACCGGGGCTTGCCGTTGACCCTGAGCGTCATGGTCGGGGGCATGGCGTCCTCCTTCTGGTGGAGACGCATTCATAACGCCGGACCGGGACGGGGTCAAGCCGCGTTAGAATGGCGCCGTGAATCGGTCCCGTGCCCTGGCCCTCGGCCTGCTCGGCGTGCTCCTGCTCACCGCCTGCGCCACCGCGAATCCCAGTCCGCCACCGCCGGCCTCGAGTCAGCGCGTGCGCTGCCTCAACGATCCGCGCGACACGGACATGCGTCCCCTCATCTTCCTGTTCTGCGTCGAGAGCCCCTGAGCCCGGACCTCGCCGGCGCCGGCGGCTTCAGAGGGCGGCGACGACCATGATCTCGACCAGGTACTTGGGCGAGGCCAGGCGCGCCTCGATCGTAGCCCGGGCCGGCGTGTTGGCGGGATCCACCCAGGCTTCCCAGGCCACGTTCATCTCGTCGTAGTAGGCCATGCTGGCCACGTAGACGGTGGCCGACAGGAGCTTGGACTTGTGACTGCCGGCGGCGGCCAGCAGCCCGTCGATCTTCTTGAGGATCTGCTCCGTCTGCCCCTTGGCCGAGGCGGCGGGCTCGGCCGACACCTGGCCGGCCACGTACACCGTGTCTCCGTGGACGACGGCCTGGCTCAGACGGGGACCGGCATTGAGGCGCTTGATGCTCATCGCGGGCTCCTTTCGCTCGAGGCGCGGGCACGATCACCCAGCTCAGTTGCCGCGCGCCTGGCCTCCTAGATACATGCGTCGCACCTCGGGGTTGTCGAGCAACCCCTGGCCCGTGCCCTCGAAGCGATTACGCCCGAGCTCAAGGACATAGCCGCGATCGGAGATCTCCAGCGCCCGGGCCGCGTTCTGCTCCACCAGCATCACCGTCAGCCCGGCCCGAGCCATGGCCACGGTCTTGTCGAAGACCTCGTCGACGAAGCGGGGGCTCAGCCCGAGCGAGGGCTCGTCGAGCATGAGCATCCGCGGGCGCATCATGAGGCCGCGCCCCATGGCCAGCATCTGCTGCTCGCCACCGCTCATCGTGCCGGCCAGCTGGCGTGGCCGCTCCCCCAGCCGGGGGAACAGCGAGAACACGTACTCCATGGCCGCCTTGACCTTCGCCGGGTCCCGCTCGAGATAGGCGCCCATCTCGAGGTTCTCACGCACGGTCATGGTGCTGAAGACCACACGGCCCTGGGGCACGTACCCCAGCCCCAGGCCCAGGACCCGATCCGTCCGCTGGCCGATCAGACTCCGCCCGGCGAACACGACCTCGCCGCCCAGGAACGTGATCAGGTTCATGATGACCTTGAAGGTGGTCGACTTGCCGGCCCCGTTGGGACCGATCACCGAGACGACCTCGCCCTCGTTCACGGTGAGCGAGACGCCGTGGAGGATCTGGATCGACCCGTAGCCGGCCTGGACGTCGCGGAGCTCGAGCAGGGCCATCAGGCCCGCCGCCGGCCGAAATAGGCGTCGAGGACCTGCTCGTTCCGCTGGATTTCGTCGGGCGGCCCTTCGGCGATCTTGACCCCGTAGTCCATGACGAAGATGAGCTCGCAGTGGTTCATGATGACGTTCATGTCGTGCTCGACGATGAGGATGGTCTTGCCCTGCTCTTGAAGTCGGTGGATCTGGTCGAGCAGGTGCTGGAGCAGGGTCCGGTTCACGCCGGCCGCCGGCTCGTCGAGGAGGATCAGGTCGGGGTCGGTCATGAGGGCTCGGGCAAACTCCAGGAGCTTCTGCTGCCCGTAGGACAGGCGGCCGCCGTACTCGGCCCGCAAGTGGGTGAGGTTCACGAACGCGATCAGCTCCTCGGCCCGCTCGCGGGCGACCCGGTCGGGGACGGCCAGACCCGTCACCGACAGCATGTTCTCGAGGACGGTCATCTCCCGGAAGATGCGGGTGACCTGGAACGTCCGCGTGATGCGCTTGCTGAAGACCTGGTGGGGCTTGAGGCCGGCGATGTTCTCACCTTTGTAGATCACCTGGCCGTCATCGGGCGGGATGACCCCCGTGAGCAGATTGAAGGTCGTCGTCTTCCCGGAGCCGTTGGGGCCGATGAGCCCGGAGATCTTGCCCCCGGGCACGGCGAAGCTGCACCCGTCGACCGCCCGGACCCCCCCGAACGCTTTTCGGAGGTCGCGCACCTCGAGGACGATCCCGTTGGGGCTGGGGCCGGTCAGTGGACCATTCCCTTGCGGACCCAACCGCGATCGATGGCCAGCCCCATCAGGCCCCGGGGCATGAAGCGCGCGACCACGACGATGAAGAGCCCGTAGGCGATGAGGTGGGCGCTGGGGAAGTTGACCCAGGTGAGCTCCTGGACCGTGTAGAGCAGCACCGCGCCCACGATGGGGCCGATGACGGTGCCCTTGCCCCCGAGCATGGACATGAGGGCCATGGCGATGGTGATCTGCACGAAGAACACCGAGGGGGGGTCGATGTAGAGGACCTTGTAGGCCTGGATGCCGCCGGCGACGGCCGGGAAGATCGCCGAGAGCACGAAGGCCGCCAGCTTGTAGAGGGTGGCGTTGACCCCCAGGGCCTCGGCCGCCCCCTCGTCCTCGCGGATGGCGTTCAGGCGGACGCCGAAGCGAGAATGCCCGACCCCGTAGGCCACCACGACCGTCACCACCATCAGGGCCAGCATCGCGTAGTAGGTCTCGAACGAGGTGTCGGCGCTGGGCAGGCTGATGCCCAGCCCGCCGTGGGTCAGGCTGTCCCACACGGTGGCGATGACGCGCGTGCCCTCGGCCGTCCCCAGCATGGCGATGGCGAAGTAGGGACCTTTGAGGCGGAGGACCGGATAGCCGATGCCCACCGCGACCACCGCGGATACCACGGCCGCAGCGCCGAGCGTGAGGAGCCAGTGCCAGCCGTAGTCGGCCACCAGGATGGCGCAGGCGTAGGCGCCGATCCCGTAGAACGCCACGTGGCCGAACGAGGTGTAGCCGGTAAAGCCGCTGATGATGTTCCAGGACAGCGCGAGGACGACGTACATCATCGTGAACAGCACGAACGAGCGCAGGTAGACGCTGAGGGCGTCCGCCGCGAAGGCCAGGGCGAGCCCTGCCGCCGCCAGAAGAGCGAGGTTGCGGAGGTGCTCGTGCCGCGTCACCGCGCTGCCTCAGGCTTCCTTCACGCCCATGAGGCCGCCGGGACGGATCAGGAGCACGAAGATCATCAGGCCGTAGGCGGCCAGCTCGACCATCGCGGTGCCGTTGGGGACCATGAGCGACACGAGATTCTCGAGAATCGCCAGCATGAAGCCCCCGATCAGCGCGCCCATGTAGTCGCCGCGGCCGCCCAGGATGATGATGGCAAAGGCCTGCAGCGTGTAGAGCACGCCCGTCTCCGGGTTGAACCCGAACTGGATGGACACCAGCGCCCCGCCGGCCACGGCCAGGGAGGCGGCGATGCCGGTGGTGACCAGGTAGATCAGCCGCACGTTGATCCCGCACACCATGGCCACCTCGGCGTTGAGCGCGGTGGCCCGGACGGCTTTGCCCAGCCGGCTGAATTTCAAGAAGAGGTAGACGCCGACGGAGATCACCAGGGCCATGGCGAAGCTGATCACCCGGTTCTGGCCGACCGCGATGGTGCTGGTGAGCTGCACCGACTGCGGGGCATACGGGATCGTCCGGAAGTCGGTGGTGAAGATCAGCTCGGCGGTGTAGATCATGGTGAGGCCGAGCCCGAAAGTGATCAGGAGCCCCGTCAGCTCGGGAGCACCGACGGCGGCGTTGAGCAGGACCTTCTGGACCGCTACGCCGAACAGGAAGGCGAGGGGGAGCGTGAAGACCATGGCCAGCAGGGGATCGACCCCGAGATAGAAGAAGGAGACCCACGTCAGGTAGGCGCCCATCATCACCATCTCGCCGTGGGCGGCGTTGATGATGCGCATGACGCCGAAGATCAGGGTGAGTCCCACCGCGAACATGGCATAGACACCACCCTGCATGAAGCCGCCCAGGACGACGGTCGCCAGGTTCGCGAACCAGAACTTGTCGAGCCTGACGTTGCCGGTCAAGGCCCCCACCACGAAGGGCAAGGCGTACGCGCAGACGAGGAGGGCGGCCAGCAGGTACGGGCTCCCGGCATCGCTTCGCGTCATCCACCATCGCTTGATAGCCGGCCGGGCGGCGACCGGAGCTGCCGAGGTGACAGGGAAAGGCCGGGAGCGCTCGCTCAACTCCCGGCCCGTGGTCCGTGGACCCGTCGATCCACGCCGGCCGCTACCGCTTGCTCCACTCCGGAACCGGCAGCTCCGGCTTCGTCTCCGCCCACTTGTCCGGCCAGACGACGCGCCGCTGTCCCTTGAGGATCTGGAAGGTGATGCCTTCGTGGGAGTTCATGCCCTTGGCGTCGACCTTGTAGCGGCCGAAGATGGTCTGCGCTTCGAGGCTGGCCATCGCCTCGCGGACCTTCTCCTGGTCGAAGCTGCCCGCCTTCTTCAGCGCGGCCTCCGTCACCTGCAGGGCGCCGTAGGCGCCCCCGGCATGATAGTTGGGCTTCTCGTGGAAGCGCTTTTCGTACCGGTCGATGTAGTCCTGCATGCCCGGATGCTTCAGGATCTTGGGGAGGGGCTCCCACTGGCTGAAACCCAGCACATACTCGGCGGTCGAACCGAGCTGCTCGGGGAAGTTCGGCAGGCCCGGCCCCACCGTGCTCGAGAAGAGCTTCAAGTTGATGTTCTGCTCGCGCAACTGGCGGAGCTGAGCGGCGGCGTCGGCGAAGTAGCTGTTGGAGAACAGCGCTTCGGCGCCGGCCGCCCGGATCTTCTGGAGCAGGGCGGTGAAGTCGGTCTGCTTGAGGGGATAGTTCTCGTCGACGACGATCTCGATGCCAAGCTTCTTGGCCCACTCCTTGGCGCCCTTGCCCGACTGGCGGGGAAACAGGCTGTCCTCGCCGATGATGGCTGCCGTCTTCACGCCGATCTGCTTGGCCAGGTGCACGGCGCCCTTCTGGTAGTCCTCGGCCACCGCCACGATGTTGAAGATGTACTTCCGCCCCTTCTCCCAGATGGTGCTGGCGGCCGCCCCGTAGGCGACGAAGGGCATCTTGTAGCGCTCGGTCACGTTGACCACGGCCTCGGTGATGCCGCTAGAGTACGGGCCCAGCACCAGGTCGACCTTGTCCTCGGTGATGAGCTTCTCGTAGAGCTTGATGGCCGTCTGGGTGTCGGACTTGTCGTCCAGCAGGATCAGGTTGATCCTGTGGCCCAGGAGCCCGCCCCGGCCGTTCACCTCGTCGACCCACAGCTTGATCGAGTTCACCTGCCGGCCGGCGGGCTCGGCGTAGCGCCCGGTCTGGGAGATGGCGCCACCGATGAGGACCTCGTTGCCCGGGCGGTGGCTGGCCCCGGCGGGACCAACGCCCAGCCCGAGCAGGGCCACCAGAGCTCCCCCGACTGTCTTGAAGATCGCTCTCTTCATGTGCCGTCTCCTATTGTTCGAAAGCTTCCCGGGTCGGGCCGAAGTCGGAGTTACTTGAGTCGCGGGTCGAGCGCATCCCGCAAGCCGTCGCCGAAGAGGTTGAAGCCAAGCACGGTGACGAAGATGGCGAGGCCAGGGAAGAGCGAGAGCCAGGGGTTCACCTGGATGAACGCCACGTTGGCCTTGAGATCCCAGCCCCAGCTCGGGGTCGGCGGCTGGGTTCCCAGCCCCAGGAAGCTGAGCGTGGCCTCCACGATGATGGAGGTAGCGATGCCGAGCGTGGTGGTCACGATGATCGGGGCCAGACAGTTGGGCAGCACGTGGCGCAGAAGGATCCAGGGATCGCGCACGCCCAGGGCCCGGCAGGCCTCGATGTACTCCTTCTCCTTGACGGAGAGGACGCTGCCCCGGACCAGCCGGGCGTAGATCGGGATGCGGACGATGGCGATAGCGCCGGTGACCTTCATGGTCCCGATCAGCCCCGCCGTCGGCGAGAAGATGACCATGAGGATGATGGCCAGCAGGTAGATCGGAAAGGCCAGGATCAGGTCCATCAGGCGCATCACGAGGGTGTCGGTGCGACCACCGTAATACCCGGCGATCATGCCCAGCGGGACGCCGACGAGGAGAGCGAGCAGCACCGACGACACGCCCACCAGGAGGGCGATGCGGGTGCCGTGGATGGCCCGGCTCAGCATGTCGCGGCCCATCTGATCCGTCCCCAGCGGGTGCTCCCAGCCCGGCGGCTGGAAGGTGCGGGTCTGGTCGTTGGCCGTCGGGCTCTGGGGCGCCAGAACGTCAGCGAAGATGGCGACCACCAGCAAGAGGGCCACGATCGCCACGCCGACGAGCGCCGTCGTGCTGCGCCGGAGGCGGCGCAGACCCTGGAGGAACGGCGACTCGGGGCGCGCCACGGCCTGCCGCCCGATGGCGAGCCCACCGACCCCACCCAGCGGAGTCTCGCGGACTGTGCTCATGCTACGCACTCGATCATGTCGCGCATGTCGCGCTCACGAGTAGCGGATCCGGGGATCCAGGAAGGTGTAGGTCATATCGACGAGCAGGTTCATCACGACGAAGGCCAGGGCCGTGATCAGCGCGAACCCCTGCACCTGCTGGTAATCGCGCCCGATGATGGCCTCGATGCCGAAGGTGCCCAGGCCGGGCATGGCGAACAGGGTCTCCACCACGATGGCGCCGCCGATCAAGAAGCCGACCTGGAGCCCCATCACGGTGACGGTCGGGATCAGGGCGTTCTTCAAGGCGTGCTTGAAGATGACCGGCCGCTCGTTCAGGCCCTTGGCCCGCGCCGTGGTGACGTACTCCGAGCGGACGACCTCCAGCATGCTGGCTCGAAGGAGCCGGGTCAGGAGGGCGGCCCGGCCCACCCCGAGCGCGAAGGCTGGCATCAGAATGTGCTGCATGTTGCCCCAGAAACTCGTCCCGCACACGATCGTCGGGCAGGTGCCGGGCAGGTACACCCAGCCCGAGCTGGGCAGCAGGCCGCCCAGGCCGAAAGAAAACACCAGGAGGAGCAGGACGCCGATGAAGAACTCCGGGATGGAGACCCCGACCATCGCCACCGACGTGGCCGTGTAGTCGGCCCAGGTGTTCTGCCTGAGCGCGCCGATGATGCCGGCGGGGATGGCGATCATGAGCGCCACGCCCATGGAGATCACGATCAGCTCGAGCGTCACCGGCAGGCGGATCAGCACGTCGGTGAGCACGGGGCGCCCGCTCAGGATCGACGTCCCCCAGTCACCCTGCACCAGCTTGCCGAGCCAGATCACGTACTGCACGAGGACGGGCCTGTCGAGGGCGTACTCCGCGCGGACCTTGACGGCCTGCTCTTCGGTGTAGGCCTCGCCGAGCAGGGCGACCACGGGGTCGCCCGGGATCGACTGCATCATCAGGAACACCACGAGCGTGATCATGAGGACGGTTGGCACCGTCTCGAGCAGCCGTCTCAGAAGATAGGTGCGCATGCCCGGCTATTTGTCCAGCCACACCGTGTCCCAGTGCACCTCGAACTCGGCGTTGTACGTGTAGCCCTTCACGTACGGCTGCGCCACCATGTAGAACGGCGAGCCGGAGACGTTGTTCCAGTAGAGCTTGTCGACCATGTACTCGACGAACTCCTTGGCCAGGGCCTTGCGCTTGGTCGTATCCATCTCCCGCGCGTAGCGCGCATAGTAGTCGTTGACCTTCATGTCGGTGTGGCGCGACTGATTCCAGCGGGCGCCCGTGGCCGACAGGTAGGCGTTGCTGTCGAGAGTCAGCAGCGACAGGAGATCCTCGACCTCCGCGTCGAACGGACCGTCCTCGAGCGCGGTGTTCATCCACGTCACCTTGTCCACCACCTTGAGATTTGTGGTCACGCCGATGCGCGCCAGCTGGTCTTTGATGACCGTGGCGATGACGGCGAAGACGGACTTCTCGTTGCTGGTGATCGTCTCGAAGACGAGCGGCTTGCTGGGGCCGTAACCCGCCTCGGCCAGGAGCGCCTTGGCCTTGGCCTGATCGTAGGGACACAGGTGATTGACGTCCACGGCGTCCAGGGTGCCGGGCGGGATGAGCCCCACCCAGGGGGTCGCCTGACCCTTGAACGCGATCTTCACGATCTCGTTGCGGTCGATGCCGAAGCAGCCCACCGCCTTGCGGACCCGGATGTCGTGGAAGATCGGGTGCGGCGCGCGCTCCTTGGAGTGGGGCTTGCCGTCCTTGGGGACCGTGACCTTCATCTTGAAGATCATGGGGGTGGTTTCTTTGCCGGTCATGAACTGGGCCTTGGGGACTTGCGCTTTGAGGTTGTCGACGTGCTCCGGCGAGAACGAGGCGATGAAATCGGTCTCACCGGCCTTGAAGGCGGCCATCTCGGCGACGGGGTCCTTGATCGTACGGATCATGATCCGGTCCATGTACGGGCGCCCTGGCATGAAGTACTTGTCGAACCGGTCCATGACCAGGTGGCTGCCTTTCACCCACTCGATCAGCCGGAACGGCCCGCATCCGGGCAGGGCTTCCGGCTTGCCTTGCTGCCGGTCTTTCAGCGTGTACTTCTGGGTGGCCCCGGGATGATAGATCACGAGGCCGGTCCGGTACGCAGCGAGCATGTGCAGGAAGAAGGCGTAGGGATGCTTGAGCCTCACCTGGAGCGTGTGGGGATCGAGCACCTCGACGCTGTGGACCGGCTCGTAGAAGGGCCGCATCGCCGACTTGGTCTCGGGGTCCATGAGGCGCTCGATGCTGAACTTCACGGCGGCCGCGTCCATCTTGTCGCCGTTGTGGAAGAGGACGTTCTTCCGGAGCTTGAAGGTATAGAGCAGGCCGTCGGGGGACAACTGCCACGACTCGGCGGCGTCGCCCACGAACTTCCCGTCGGGCGTGACGTTGACGAGCCCGCAGCCGACGTTCATGGCCACCCACATCATTTCGTAGCCGGCCGCGGTGTGGAAGTCGAGGTTGGAGATGTCGTTGCCGTAGGAAACGCGCAGGGTGCCGCCGCGTTTCGGCTCCGCCGCCGTCGCGGAGACGGCCAGGAGGGCTGCCGCACTCAACAGCGCGGTCACCCCGAGCACAAGACGTGTCGCACGCATAGATCTGACTCCTTCCTGGCCTGGGCCGCCATACCCCGAGGAACGGGTAAGCTCCCGGCGAAGCCGTCGGATGATTGTTCGGGTGGTGGACATGATCTTCGTCCCCCCCCTGTGGGCGGTACTTTACAGGATCTTCAGCCTGTCAACAAGGTCGCAGGATCGTCGCCCCACGCCGCCGGCGGTCCCGCCTCCGCGGGCGGCGGCGGCCGTACAATCGAGGCCACAATCGGGAGGAAGCCATGCTCAAGCAGGTCGTTCACACGCCCCGGGTGCCGCCGGCCCGGGTGCCGCTGTCCCAGGCGATCAGAGTCGGTGAATGGGTGTTCGCCTCCGGCCAGCTCGGCAC
>JBOHPM010000020.1:0-15740 GCA_050731715.1 Candidatus Rokuibacteriota bacterium | reverse complement strand
CGGCCGTGACAAGCGCGGGGCCCCGGTGTTACTGTGCCGACCCACGGGTACTCGGACCGGTGACACGGCCGCCGCTGCTCATCGTCTTCGTCGCCATCGTGCTGATCGCGCTCGGCGTGACCGCGGGCGCGGTCATGTCCCAGCTTCGCCCCCAGACCGACGGCTACGCCCAGGCCCGCATCCGAGCCAACGCCGTGGCCCACGGGCTGGCGGGTAGCCCCGAGTACGATGACGAAGTCATCGCGCGCGCCGTCTTCACGGCCGAGGCCGGCCTTTCGTTCCTGCACACCCACGCCATGGGACTGGGCCCGATCGTGCTCCTGACCGCCTCCATCGCCGCCAGCGTCGTGCCCGGGGGGTGGCGCCGAACCCTCCTGTACGGGCTGCTCGGCCTCGGCGGCCTGTTCCCCTGCGGCTACCTGGTGTACGCTCTGGCGGTGCTGGAAGCCGGGCGCGACGCCGGCGTCCCGTTCGCCGAAACGTGGGTGCTGACGCCGCTGGGCAGCGCGATGATCCTCGGCCTGCTCGTGCTGGCCGTCCTCCTGGGCGCTGGGCGACGGCCGCCCTCCGCGCCATGATGGCGCGGCCCGAAGCGTGGCGGCTGCCGGCGGTGTGGGTGCTCCTGGTCGGCGTGCTCCTGATCGCCACCGCCGAAGTGAGTGGCGCCGCCATGGCCCGCTTCAAACTGGAGCTCACGCGCTGGGTGCGCGGGGCGATGCTGGCCCGACCCGACGCCCACGGGCTCGTCGGGGTGCGTGATGTCGACGAGCAGATCCTCGATGAGGCGCTGGTGAAGTTCGACGCAGGGCTCAGGCTCTTCCACCTCCACGGCGAGGGCATGGGCGTGGTCATCCTGGTGACGACGATGGTGGCGACCACGCTGGTGCGATCGGCCGGGCTACGCCGGACGATCGTCGGCCTCGTCACCGTGGGCGGGGCCGGCTACCCGGTGGGCTATCTGGTGTGGAGCGCGCTTATTCCCTACTACGGCATCGAGCGCGGCCGAACGGCCGCGGAGTGGCTGATGTGGATTCCGTTCGGGGGGGCCGCCATCGTGGCCATGTGGCTGCTCACGGCGGTGGTGGCGGTCCGGATGGTGGGCCGGTGAGCTGGGGCCGCCTGCTGGCCGCGCCGCTGCTCGTGCTCGGGCTGGCCGGCCCGGCCTTCGCCCACCACGTGGGGAGCTACACCCCCCGGGACAACGAAGTCTCCGCCAACTTCAAGCAGCTCAAGTTCTCCATTCAGGCCGGCCGGTACGACGTCGCGCGGCGCCTGTACGAGACGGGTCCCCTCCGGCGTGACCTGCGGGCGAAGGCCGAGCGTCTTCCGGCCGGCCTCGACGAGAGCATCCAGGCCGCCCTGGTCGCCGGCGATGCCCGGGACGCCGAGCGGGGGCTCATGGTGTTCTTCGTCGCCCTGGTGCGCGATCTGGCGCTGGAGGCCGACCGCCAGGTGAGCGACCCCAGCAGCGCGGTCTCGGCGCGGGCCGCCGCCGGGCGCAAGTTCCTGGACGCGATCTGGCGCTATTACAACCTCGTCGACTTCACCGTCTCCCAGCGCAATCCCAAGGCGTCCACCGACATGCGGCTGGCCTTCGACGAGGCGGAGGGTTACCTCAAGCCCGGATCGGTTCTCGCCCTGGACAAGGTTCGCCAGCCACTGCAGCAGATGGCCCGCATCCTCACCGACGTGCTCCAGGCGTCCTCATCATCAGCAAGGAGGAACTCATGACGCTCAAGGTGCTCCTCGCGTGTCTTCTCTCAGTCGCCGGGCTGGCCGGCGTGGCCGCTCTGGCCCCCGCCCAGGCGCCCAAGGTCGTCAAGATCGGCGACCTCGGCTCCAAGGTGGGAGTGTTCGAGGGCTATGGCAAGTACCAGACGATGGGCATCCAGCTCGCCGTCGAGGAGCTGAACGCCAAGGGCGGCGTCCTCGGCCATCGGGTCGAGGTCATCTCCGAGGACGACGAGACCAAGCCGGCCCCGGCCGTGCGCAAGGCCGAGAAGCTCATCCTGCAGGACGACGTGAAGCTGCTGGTGGGCGCGGTCTCCAGCGGCGCCACCATGGCCGTCATGGACATCACCAAGAAGCACAAGACCATCCACTGGAACTCCGTGTCCTGCGCCGAGTTCATGCGCACCACCAAGTTCCACCAGTACTACTTCTCCAACCAGCCCGACTCCCGGATGCAGGCCAACGGGCTGGCCAAGTACATCCTCGACAAGATGGGCAAGCGCGTCTACATCTTCTACACCGACTACGCCATGGGGCAATCCGACGGCCGCCAGTTCAAGACGGCCCTCGAGAAGCTGGGCGGCGAGGTGGTGGGAGTGGCCGGGGCCCCGCTCGACACCAAGGACTTCAGCCCCTGGTTCGGGGCCATCAACCAGTCGAATCCGCAAGTCCTGTTCCTGGCCTTCGCCGGGACCGACTCGCTGCGGCTCATGACCCAGCTGCACTCTTTCGGCATGACCAAGAAGTACAAGCTGGCGGGGATCGACTGCTTCCTGCTGCAGCAGGATCTGCCCACCATCGCCGAGCCGATGGAAGGCTTCGTCCAGCTCAACCACTTCTCGGCCTTCAACCCGGATCCGAACATGCAGGCCTTCAACACCAAGTTCAAGAAGAAGTTCGGAGTGGACGCCAACATCGCGGCCGGCGCCTACGACGCGGTCCTGTTCTGGGCGGCCGCCGCGGAAAAGGCCAAGACCTTCGACTCCGACAAGGTGGCGGCGGCCCACGAGGGGATGTGCCTGGACAACACCCACGTCGGACGCCAGTGCATCCGCAAGGAAGACCACCAGGTGGTGATGGACATGCACCTCTACCGGGTGGAGAAGGGCAAGAACATCCCGATCGCCCGGATCGCCGGCAGCGACTCCATCGGCGCGCCCATGGTGGGCAAAGACCCGGTGGAAGGCTTCACCTGGGAGCTCAAGAAGAAGAACTAGCCTCGACCCGTGGACTATGTGGTCGCGGTCCTGCTGCCCCAGCTCCTGCACGGCCTCGTCTTCGGGGCCGCGCTGGGGCTGGTGGCGCTGGGCCTGACCGTGATCTTCGGGCTGCTGGGCGTGATGAACTTCGCCCACGGTGAGTTGTACATGCTGGGGGCCTACGCGGGAATCGTGGTGATCGGCGCCACCCAGTCCTTCTGGGTGGCCCTGGTCGTGGCCCCGCTCCTCGTCGGCGCCGTGGGGGCTGTCACCGAGGTCCTGACCCTGCGCCCTCTGTACCGGCGCGAGCCCCTCTACGGCCTCATCCTCACCTTCGGCCTGGCCCTCGTCTTCCGCGAGGGCGTGCGCCAGGTCTGGGGTGGCGACATGCGACGTATTCTGCCGCCCGTCACCGGCTCCACCCCGCTGCTGGGCATGACCTACCCGAACTACCGACTGTTCCTCCTCGCGGCCTCGTCGCTGCTGCTGCTCGGCATCTGGCTCTTCTTCACCAAGACCCGGGCCGGCATCCTCGTCCGCGCCGCCGTGCAGGACGCCGAGATGCTGGACGGTCTGGGCGTCAACGTGCCGCGCGTGTTCACCTTGACCTTCGCCGGGTCGGCGGCGCTGGCCGCGCTGGCCGGGCTGCTGCTGGCTCCCGTCTTCACGATCTACCCGCAGATGGGCGTCGAGCTGATCCTGCTCGCCTTCATCGTCGTCATCCTGGGGGGTATGGGGTCGATGGGGGGGTCGGTCATCGCCGCCTTCGTCATCGGAATCGCCCAGAGCCTGCTCACCCTGTGGATGAATCCCCAGCGGGTGGCCATCGCGATCTTTGCCATCATGATCCTGGTGCTCATCGTGCGGCCCCGGGGCTTCTTCGGTCGCGAGGGTGTCCTTGAGTAAGGCGCTGAGCTGGCGGGCCGTCGTGGTCTTTGCTGTCCTGGCCCTGCTCCCCTTCGTGCCGGGAATGACCAAGTACTACCTGCTGCTGGCCTTCGACGCCCTGCTCTTCGGCGCGGTGGCCATGAGCCTGGACCTCCTGATGGGGTACACCGGCCTGGTCTCCTTCGGTCACGCCGCCTTCTTCGGGCTGGGCGCCTACGCGACGGCGATCCTCCTGGAGCGCGGCGTCCTCTCGCTCTGGCTGTGCCTGGGCTTCGCGCTCGTGGTGGTCGGCCTGTACGCCGTCCTCGTCGCTTACTTCGCCACCAGCCGCCGGGGCATCTACTTCGCCTTGCTCACTCTGGTCTTTGCCGAGGTCGTCTTCACCTTCTTCCGCTACACCCAGACGTTCGGCGGCTCTGACGGCATCCAGGGCCTGCCGCCGCCGGTGCTCTGGCCAGGGATGCCCCTGGACACGCCCCTGCGGAACTACTACCTGGTCGTGACCTATCTGGGATCGGCCTGGGTGCTCTGCCGCGTCCTCGTGGGCTCGCACTTCGGCAAGGTGCTCGTCGCCATCCGGGAGAACGAGGACCGCGCCCGCTTCCTCGGCTACAACGTCCAGCGCTACAAGATGACGGTCTGCGTGTTGTCGGCCCTGCTCACCGGCCTGGGTGGCGCCATCTATCCCGGGCGGGCGGCCTACGCGACCCCTGATCTCATGCTCTGGACCGTCTCCGGGGAGTTCATCATCATGGTCATGATCGGGGGCCTGGGAACCCTGGCC
Organism: Candidatus Rokuibacteriota bacterium; assembly: GCA_050731715.1. Classification (GTDB taxonomy): domain Bacteria; phylum Methylomirabilota; class Methylomirabilia; order Rokubacteriales; family CSP1-6; genus 40CM-4-69-5. The sequence goes on along the minus strand of JBOHPM010000020.1, from coordinate 11,138 downwards.
GGGCCAGTCATCGGCGGTGCCTTCTTCATCCTGCTGCAGGAGAAGGTCTCCTCCTACGTCGATTGGTACTTCATGGTTATCGGCGGCGTCCTCATCCTGATCGTGCTCTTCATGCCCCGCGGCTTGTTCGGCTTCCGTCACGTTCTCCGGGCGCGCCTGGGGCGGGCCCCGGCCTAGCGGCGTCCGCCGTGACGATTCTCGAGGTGACCGGGCTGAGCAAGAGCTTCGGCGCGCTGGCCGCGCTCGTCGACGTGAGCCTGACGATCGGCAGCGGCGAGATCTTCTCGGTGATCGGGCCGAACGGGGCCGGCAAATCCACGCTGTTCAACGTGATCTCGGGGCTCCACAGCCCGACGGCCGGTCGGGTCCGGTTCCAGGCCGAGGAGATCACCGGCCTGCCCCCGGAGATCGTGAACCGCCGCGGGCTGGCCAAGACCTTCCAGATCACCAACATCTTCCCGGAGATCACGGTCTTCGAGAACGTGGAGGTGGCCGCCCAGTCGCGGGCGCCGGAGTCCGGCCGTCCCGCTTCCCTGTGGCGGCGGCCCGACGTGGCCGAGCCGGTGATGGAGTTGCTGGAAGGTTTCGGGCTGGCCGCCCGCCGTGATGAGTTGGCCGAGAATCTCTCCCACGGCGAGCAGCGCTATCTGGAGATCTGTCTGGCCCTGGCCACTCGGCCCACGCTCCTCATGCTCGACGAGCCCACCGCCGGCATGACGCCGGGCGAGACCAGGCAGGCCACGGACCTGATCAAGCGCGTCGCCCGCGCTCGCAGCCTCACCGTCCTGCTCATCGAGCACGACATGAGCGTGGTCATGGAGATCTCGGACCGGATCGCCGTGCTGCACTTTGGCGAGAAGATCGCCGAAGGGCGGCCGGAGGTGATCCGCCGCGATCCGCGCGTCGTGGAGGCCTATCTGGGCGGCGCCGACACCTGATGCTGACGATCCGTGGGCTGCGAGCGGGCTACGGCGCCACTCCCATTCTCTTCGGCGTCTCACTTGAGGTCGGGGCCGGCGAGGCCGTGGCCTTGCTGGGCCGCAATGGCATGGGCAAGACCACCCTCGTCAAGACCGTGATGGGCTTTCTCAAGCCGTGGCAGGGCGTCATCGAGCTGGACGACCATCCGCTCACCGGGCTCTCGCCTCACGCCATCGCCCGGCGGGGGGTGGGCCTCGTCCCGGAGAACCGCCGCATCTTTCCCGGGCTCACGGTCCGCGAGAACCTCGAGCTCGGGCTGTCGGCCGCGCGGGGGTGTCCGGTCCCGGTCCGACACGAGCGCCTGCAGCGTGTGTTCCACCACTTTCCCCGCCTGAACGAGCGCCTGGACCAGCCCGGTAGAACGCTGTCGGGGGGGGAGCAGCAGATGCTGGCCATCGCACGGGTGATGATGGCCGGGGCCCGGATCATCCTCATGGACGAGCCCACGCAGGGGCTCGCTCCGGCGATGATCCGCCACATCCGCGAAATGATCGGCGAGCTGAAGCGGCTCGGCGTGACCGTGCTGCTGGTCGAGCAGAACGCTCGGATGGCACTCTCCGTCTGCGATCGGGGTTACGTCATGGAGAAGGGTGTGATCGTCTTCGCGGGGCCCGCCCAGGAGCTCCGTGACAGTCCGGTGACCCGCGAGAAGCTCGGCGTGTAATAGTCGGAGGGGGCCAGGACGTGAAGGGGTGGGTGGCCAATACTCTGTCAGGGCCGGGCGGCCAACACCGGCTCATCCAGTTGACCCTGGCGCTGGTGCTGCTCGGCGCGCTGGTGTGGCTGCTGCCCGTGCGCCACCCGGGTGAGGACGGGGGCCATCACGCCGCCCACGACAGAGCGCTCGACCTCTTCGAGCGGGCCGGCGTGTCAGAGTTGGCCGGAGGCCAGCGGGCGCCCGAGTTCCACCTCCAGCGCTTCTCGGGGGGGCGGGGCTCGCTGGCTGACTACGCGGGCACACTGATCATCCTCAACTTCTGGGCCACGTGGTGCACTCCCTGCACACTGGAGATGCCGACCCTGGAAGCGCTCTGGCAGCAGTACCGCGAGCGCCGGCTCGTGGTGATCGGGATCTCGGTCGACGTGGAGGCTCCCCGCCATCTCATCGCACCGTACCTGAGCAACCTGGGGCTCACGTTTCCCGTGCTCCTCGACCCCGATATGCGCACGGCGCAGGCTTGGCGGGTCACGGCGCTCCCCGCCACGTTCATCATCGCGCCCGGGGGAAACCTGGTCGGCCTGGCGATCGGCCCAAGGGAATGGGATGGGGCGCCGATGCGGGCGCTGGTCGAGAGCCTGCTTCCCGCCGCTGGCCTCAGGCCGTAGCGGTACCGGAGCCCTCGCGTCGAGTCCAGGGCAGGCGGATGGTGAAGGTCGACCCTTTCCCCATCTCGCTCACCACATCGATCGTGCCGCCGTGCTGGCGAATGATTCCCACGCTGACGGCCAACCCCAGCCCGGTGCCGTTCACCTCCGACTTGGTCGTGAAGAACGGCTCGAAGATCCGCTCCAGATGCTCGGGGGCGATCCCCGGTCCGGTATCGGCGAAGACCACTGACACCTCGTCGGCGGACGCGCGCGTCCGTACCGCCAGGGATCCGCCGCCGGGCATGGCCTGGACGGCGTTGTTGATGATGTTGAGGAACACCTGTTTCATCCGCGCGGGGTCGACCTCGATGGGCGGCAGATCCTCCGCGTACTGCTCGTCGATCGTCACCGACATCACGCCCTGCAGGCGCACCAGCCCCACCGCCTGGTGCAGCACGCCGTTCAGACCGGTCGCCTGCGGGAAGAACGGGCGCTGGCGGCTGAAATCGAGGAGGTCACGCACGATGTCGCGGGCCCGCGAGGCCTCCGTCATGATCAGGCCGGCGTCGGCATGGAGGCTGCTGTCCGGCGGGAGTTGCTCGACGAGCAGCGAGGCGAAGCCGAGGACGCTGGTCAAGGGGTTGTTGATCTCGTGCGCCACCTGGGCAGCCATCTCCCCGATCGCCGCCAGCTTGGCGGCCTGGATGAGCTGGGCCTGCGTCTCCCGTAGCTCCACCATCTTGCGGGTGACACCCTCGTAGAGCCGGGCGTTCTCCACGGCGATGGCGATCTGGCTGGCGACGATCTTGAGGACCTGCTCGTCGTCGGCCTTGGTGTCGGCCGCGGCCAGGGTCCGGGCGGTCATGAGGCCGATGTCGCGCTGTTGGACGACCAGCGGGAAGGCCCACTCGACCTCCCGCCGCTCCCCACCGTCGGCGCTCGCTGCCGACGAGGTGGGCGGCTTGCCCTCGGAGTTTTGGACCGACATCTGCAGATCGGCGGGCTCCACCAGCTCCACCGTGAGGACGGTGGCCCCGATGACCCGGGCCAGATCGGGCAGCAGGCGCTCGAGCATGGTCCGCACGTCCAGGGCCGAGGTGACGCCCTGGACCGCAGCGTGCAACGCCTCCAGCTGGGAGGCATGGCGGACCACGTGCGCGTTCAGGCTCTGGAGCTCCTCGATCTGGCGCACCATCCGGTAGACCAGACGCTGGTTCAGCTCACGAAGATAGGGCCCCTCCTGGCGCTCCTCCAGCCGCTCCCGCTTGCCGTGAAGGAACTCGGCTACCTGGCGGGCGAAGTTGTCCACATCCAGCGGCTTGGTGATGTACCCGTCGCAGCCGGCCACGAGGGTGCGCTCGCGGTCGCCCTGCATGGCGTAGGCGGTCACGGCGATGACGGGAGTGTCCCGGAGCGCCGGGAAGGAGCGGAGAGCCACACCGACCTCGTACCCGTCGATCCCGGGCAGATTGATATCGAGGAGGATGAGGGCCGGCTCCTCGCGCAAGGCCGCGGAGATTCCGGTGAGCCCGTCCTCGGCCTCGACGACCAGATACTGGCTGGCCGGCAACAACGCCCGAACCAGCATCCGGTTGTCCGGGCTGTCCTCGATGTACAGGATCTTGGTCGGCGTCATCGCCCTCTCTCCGGCGTACAGGGGAAGCAAAACCGCTGGGGATTCGCCTCCTGGCGCCGCCGGGCTTCCAGCTCCGCGCGCAGGATGCCGAAGATGACGACGTCGCAGCGACGGCCACCCTGGCAACCGGCCTGGCGCAGCACACCTTCCTGCTGAAAGCCGTTGCGCTTCAACGCGTTGATACTGAGCACGTTGTACTCGTAGACCTTGGCCTCGATCCGCTCCAGGGCCAGGACATCGAGCCCCCAGGCGCAGATCAGCTTGCCCGCCTCCACGCCGCAGCCTTTACCGATCGCCTGGCGGTCGGCGATGATCGTCTCGAGGAAGGCATAGCCTTCCCGGCGGTGAATGTTGAAGAGACGAACCAGGCCCAGCGGCTCGGCGTCCTCCGCGGCCTCGGTGACGATGAAGATCACCTGCAGGGGGTCAGCCAGGCAGGCATCCAGAAACGCGGGATGCTCGCCGGCCCGCCGATACGCACGCAGGAAGTCACTCCCGGCCATACGCTCGAGGAAGGCGTCGTTGGCCCAGCGGCGCAGGTAAAACCGATCACCGGGCTCCACGGGACGCAGCCACACTCGCTCCCCGCGGGCGACCACCTGCGGGCTGGCGCTCACTTCGGGCTGGACGTCGATCGCCGTGGTCATGTCAGTCGTCGTCGCGGTCACGGTCACGGCGAGGCGCGCTCATCTCGGAGACCTCGTACAGCGTCGCGTTTTGGGCGCTGGCGGCGCCGGTTGTGCCGAGCAGCACGACGCCGACCCCGAGCAGGCTGCATGTAAGCGATCGCGTGAAGCTCATGATGTGGCCTCCGTGACCGCACCGACGTGCAGCTCGGCCGGGCTCGCGGCCAACCCCGAGGCCGTGCGTGCAGTCGAACCCTCACAGATCTCGAGCAGCCGCCCGCGGGGGATTCTCAGAAACGCCTCGGCCGTGGCGGGATCGAACTGCGTCCCCGAACCACGCTTGATCTCGGCCAGGGCGACATCGAACGACAGCGCCTGACGGTAGGGCCGATCCGAAGTCATGGCGTCGAAGGCGTCAGCCGTGCTCACGATCCTGGCAATCAGGGGAATGGCCTCGCCGGCCAGGCCGTCGGGGTAGCCCGTACCGTCGTAGCGTTCGTGATGGTGACGCACGGCCAGGGCCTCGCGCTCGAGGAAGCAGAGCGGCTTGAGGATCCTGTAGCCGACCTCGACGTGGTCTTTCATGATGGCAAACTCCTCGGCGGTGAGGAGGCCAGGCTTGCTGAGGATCGTGTCGATGATGGCGAGCTTGCCCAGGTCGTGCAGGATGGCGCCGCGGCACACGATCAGCTCTTCCTCGGCCGACAGGCCCATCTCCCTGGCTAGGGCGCCCGCAAACAGGGACACGCGCGAGGAGTGCCCCTTGAGGTGGCGATCCTTGGATTCGATGGCATTCACGAAGGCGGTGATCGTATTGACCAGGTTTTTCTCGGCGTCTTGGCCCAGACGCATGCGCTCCAGGGCCAGGGCCGTGTTCTTGGCGAACCCCAGCAGCAGTTCGCGCTCGTCGGGTAGGAAGGCTCCGTTGGACGTCGAGCGCCCCAGACAGAGGACGGCCTTCGTATCCGCGCCGAGGGCGGTGATGGCGGCCAGGAAGCGATGCGCTTCCCCCGGGCTGCTCAAAACCAGCGTCTGGCCGCTGCTCGTCGCCTGCAGAGAGGCGATCGAGCTCTGGACCCGGCCGATCAGCTCGACAGCCAGCTTCGCGTCGCCCTCCTGGTGGGTCCGAATGCGGCCGTTGCCCTCCATCATGATGAGGACTGCGGCATCACCAGCGAGGCTGTTCAAGGTGTCGCTGAGAACCCGGTCGATGAAGGCGTCGGGCGCAACTCCCTGCAGGGCCAGCTCGCCGATCCGGAAGAAGACTTCCAGGCCGTGCTGCCGCCGGGCCAGCTCGTCGACGAGCCCGGCTGGACGGCTCGTCGTCCGCCGCTCGCTGGTCACCTGCTCGCGCACCCGCTGCACCAGCGCCCGAACCTCCTGGGCGGAGAATGGCTTGGCCAGGTAGTCGTAGGCGCCGTGGCGCAGACCGAAGACGGCGGAGTCCAGTGTCGGTGAGCCGGTGATCAGCACCACCGGCGTGTCGGGCTGCCGGGCCTTGACGGCCCGGAGCAGGTCGAGGCCGCTCAGGCCGGGCATCGTGATGTCCGAGATCACGAGGTCGAACTGAAAGCGGGCTACCAACACGAGCGCCTCCTCGGCCGTCGACGCCGTCGACGTGGCGCAGTCGTGACCGTTCAGCGCCGAGGTGATGAAGCGCAGGATCGGCGCCTGATCGTCGACGACGAGGACCCGGAAGTCGCTCGCGCTCATTGATTCGCCGCCAGCTGATCGAGGAACTCTTGCCATTGCCGCGACACCCCGCTCTTGGGGAAGCGCAGGGCCTGCAGGGCTGGATGGTTCACCGTGCGCGTCTCCTCATGGGCCGGGCGTGGGGTGGCCGGCTTCGGCTCGGCGGCGGCCACGGGCGTGGCCAGCTCGACCAGCGGCGCCCCGGGGGCGGTCCCCGACGCCGGCGCTGACCCCTGGGCCTCTGTCCGCGGGCGCACCCCGAGGTTCACCGCCGCGTGCTCGACAGGAGCGGGCTCGGCGGCCCGAATCGCCTGAGCGAGGAGGGCCTCCGCAGCGTGGGCGACGAACCCCGGCCCGTTGCCGGCCTTGCTGGTGGCGGCGTGGCTCTTTGCCCGGGCGCTCCGGCTGATCGGCGCCTCGTTCTCGCTGCCGGGGAGATCGAGAGCGATCGCGGTCGAATGTCCGTTCGTCGCGTGCCCGTTGCCCGGCTGAACGCCATTGGCGGGACGGTACGGCGGCACGGGCGGCGGCCAGGTCTCGGGTTCCGCGGCAACTGGCACCGGGGACGCTGCCCCCTCCGGGAGACCTTCCTCCGGGCTCTCTACGAGGAAACTCTCCCATTGTCGCGCCACCCCGGCATCGAATCCGGCGCTCAGGCGCGCGGCCGCCGGCGCGCCGTCGGCCTCGCTGTCCAGCACGGGAGCCTCGGTGAGGGCCAGCGGCAGCTCGGCCACGGGCTCGCATGTCAGCGTCGGGGCGCCGGCGCAGGTGCCACCGGCCGTCGGCACGTCCTCGCCCTCGGGAACCACCGCCAACTCGTGGCACTCCGGGTTGATGACCGACAGACGTTCGACGAGGTCGAGGAAGGCCCCGGGCATCTGCGTAGCTACGAACACCACTCGGGGCGCCCGCGCCGCGGCGATGGCCACGTCGGGATAGAGCCGACGTACGTTGTCGGGGAATGCTAGACACCAGATGTAGGCGTCGAGGGTGCTGATCAGCATCGCCGCATCGGCCACCTCGGCAACGGCGACGAGGACGAGCGTTTGCTTGCCATCGACGGCCACCACGTCGACGGTGGAGCGGCCGAGGCACAGTGACGTCTCGAGCACGTTCAGCCCGGGCTCGAGGGCTTCGAGGTTCTCGGCGACGAAGCGTCGAAGCCGCTCGGGCACTCCCCCTTGGACCTTCTTGCTGATCAGCGCCATCTCGCTCCCCTCAGTTCGAGAGTGTCCGCAGTCGGCTCGACACACCTGACAGTCAGCAACCCCGATACCAAGCGGCCAAGTGGGCGAAATCCGGGAGGTTCGGAGACGGGACAGGCGGGGGAGCTGTGACTTTCTCCCGGGAGATTCGAAGGTGTGACGAGCAACTACTCAGCCGTTTGTACTAGGCTCACCGATCTTCTTTCGGAGGGTTTGGCGCGTGATGCCCAGGATGCGTGCGGCGGCGCTGCGATTGCCGTGAACCTTGGCGAGAACGGCACGGATGTGTGCCCGCTCGACATCGTCAAGGGTGGCCAACTCGTTGGGGCCCGCCGCCGACATTGCCGGCTCCGCCGTCGGCGGCGGCACGGGAACATCCCGGGCATCGAGGACGTCCCCGGCGGTGAGAATGACCATGCGCTCGATCACATTGCGCAGCTCGCGGACGTTGCCCGGCCAGAGGTAGGCGAGCAGCTTCTGCTCGGCCGCGGGTGTGAAGCCCTTGACCAGTTTCCGGGACTCGCGGTTGGCCAGGACCAGGAAGTGCCGGGCCAACGCCACGATGTCGTCGGGACGGTTCCGGAGCGGGGGGACGGTGATGGGAATGACGCTCAGCCGATAGAAGAGATCCTCGCGAAACCGGCCTTCTCGAACCAGGTCCTCCAGCGACCGGTTGGTGGCGGCGATGACCCGAACGTCGACCTTGATGTCGCGCGTCCCGCCCAGACGGCGGAAGGCCCGCTCCTGTAGCGCGCGCAGCAGCTTGGCCTGGCTGGCCTGGGCCATCTCGCCGACCTCGTCGAGGAACAGCGTGCCCCGGTCGGCGTGCTCCATGAGCCCCTTCTTGAGTCCGACCGCGTCGGTAAAGGCACCTTTCTCGTGTCCGAACAGCTCACTCTCGAAGAGGGTCTCCGTGATGGCCGCGCAGTTAAGCTCCACGAAGGGTGACGCTCCGCGCGGGCTCTCGTAATGCAGGGCGCGCGCGACCAGCTCCTTGCCCGTTCCGCTCTCGCCCAGGATCAGGATGGTACGCGCCTCACTCTGCGCGATCTGGAGCACCATCTTCCGGAGCTGGCGCATCGTCTCCGAATCCCCGACCAGCGCATCCACGCTGCGGCCGGTCTCGCGCTTGCTCAGCCGCGTCAGCTCGCGCTGGGCCTTGACCTCCTCCAGGGCCCGCCGGACGCTGAAGCGCAGCTTGTCCGGATGCGTGAAGGGCTTCTCCAGGAAATCAGTGGCCCCCTTCCGCATGGCCTCCACGGCCCGCTCCACCTGCCCGTACGCGGTCATCATGATGATCCTGGTGTCGGGGTGGCGGCCCTTGAGCGTATCCAGCAGGCTGAGCCCGTCGGCGTCAGGAAGGCGCAGGTCGAGGAGGACCACGTCCGGGCCGATCTCGTCGGCCATCCGCACTCCGGCCTGACCGTTGTCCACGGTGTGTACTTCGATCGAGCCCTGCCCGAGCAACCGGGTCAGGAGCGTCCGGGTCGCGAAGTCGTCGTCGATGACCAGCACCTGGTCCATCTGTGAAGAAACTGGCCGGTGGGATCGGAAGTGTCAATAAGTCGAATGTGCTACGGTCGTTCCATCTGCAGAATCCGCTACTTCGGACGTCATTCATTGGCAGATTCTCGAGGACCCTAGGAAGGTATTTACCCGACCGTGCTCAGGTCGCGTCACGCCGCCGTTCCACGTCGGCGCCCCCTTGCGGCGACACGCCTCAGGTGCTGGCGGAGGGTCTCCCACGCCAGCGGCTTTGTGAAAACGACATCCGCTCCGGCTTCCCGGGCTTGGCTGAGGTAGGGCTCGCCGAAGCCGGTGACGACGATGATTCGTGGGCGCGGCCGGAGGATCCTGAGCAGGTGGCGGATCAAGGCGAGCCCGGGGATGTCAGGTAGACCAAGATCGGTCAGGATGACGTCCGCGCCCAGCCGTGGCGCGAGCTTGAGGGCTGCCGCCCCGAGCCCGGTCGCCACCACGTCGATCCCCTCGTCGAGCAGTAGCAGGGCCAGGGACTCGCGAATCTCGTTCGAGTCCTCGACGAGCAGCACACGCAGGCGGCGAGGTCTATCCGCCATAGCCGATCAGGGCAGCGAGCAGGCTTCGTGCCATCGCCGCACGTGTCCCCAGGTTGCAGCGAGGGATGGTAAGGAGTACAACTTGACGCGGGCGTCGACGACGCGGCTCGCCCACGAAAAAAGCTTTCGGTCCCCTGAGTCGGTGCGCTAATGTCGGCCCCGCACACTCCGGAGCCCAAGGAGGCATCGATGGAGCGCGACCTGGACGGGCGGCTTCTGGTCCGAACTCGCCTGCTCCCAGGGCCGCGTTTCTGGTGCTGGGAGATCGTCGACGCGCTCGAAGGTGACATCATCGAGAGCAGCTCGACCGGGGAGTGGAGCGGGTACGCCTCGCGCCACGAGGCCATGTCGGCGGGGCTGGCCCGCCTGCTCGAAAAGACCCGCGGGGCCCGATCTCGCCGCACTCCGAGCCGAACCGAAGCACCGAGTCGAGCAGCGATGAGCTCAACCGGGGACGATGCCGGTAGCCTGGAGCGGCTGCTGCGTCCGCGTCGTTGCCTGCTGGTCGTCCCCCGGTCGAAACTGGAACTCTATCTCTCCCTCAAGCGCTCCTTCGCCGATAACGACCGGGTCGCGGTGATTCTCGACCGTCGCTTTGCCCAGCGGCGGCGCACCAGCACGACAACCCCCGACCCGGAGCGTCGTGGAGCCGACCGGCGCGTACGCGTCGCCACCGAGGCCGAGCTGCGGGCCGGGCGCTGGACGTTGGTACCCGTGTCGGGGGCGATGGCTCCCCCGCGCGCCCGTCCCGCCTAAGCCCCGCCCTCCGCTTCTTCCAACCTGAGCTTCGGCGGCTCGACCGTGTTGGACGGCTCCAGCGCGGCGACCTGACGGCGTCGAGCCTCGGCGAGCCCCTCCGAGCTGCCGTCAAGCAGCAACCCGTAGATATGCTCGGCGGCCAGCGCCGGCGGGATCAGCACGTAATCGGCGCCTTCATCGTACAGGCGCCCGGCCATCGCCAGGGTATCTGCGGTGACGATGGCACGGGCCGAGGGCACCAGGGCCCGGACGTGGCGGAGCAGGCGCAGGTTGTCCGTCCCCTTCAGGAACCAATCGGAAATGCTGGACACCACGATAGCGGCCCGTTCGATTCCGGTGTGGCGGAGCGTGTCCACGTTGCCGATGTCGCCGTAGTGACAGGTGATGCCTTCCGCCTGCAGCTGCTCGAGCGTCTCCGGGTTGAAGTCGATGGCCACGATCCGGCGCTTCATGGCCGGCCGCTCTCGGTCGAGGTGCCGGAGCAGGGCTAGGCCCTCCCGTGACACCCCGAGGAAGAACAGATCGTGATGCGGCGGCGCGACGCGATCGACAGGCGGCTCAGCCGCGCGGGAGGGTCGACGCCGCCAGCCCGGCACACCGGCCACTGACAGACCCCGGGCCAGCCCGGTGGCCAGCGGGTGGCTGAAGCGGATCGCGTAGGTCGAGATGACGGCGGTCCCGAGCAGAGCGTAGAGCACGAGCGCGGCCAGCTCGGTACTGACGTGGCGGTAGCCAACGCCGAGGGCGACGATCACCAGTCCGAACTCGCTCACCTGGCCCAGGTTGATGGCCACCACGCCCGACGTCCGGGTGTCCAGTCTCAGCAGCGAGAAGATCGGATAGATCACGAGGA
>JBOHPM010000019.1:0-15791 GCA_050731715.1 Candidatus Rokuibacteriota bacterium | reverse complement strand
GGCGCGGGAAGGAGGAGCGGCACGACGCCGCGCACGAGGGCGAGCCGCCGATAGGTTTCCCGATCGCTGGTGAGAGCGAGGATCGGCTGTGGGGTGCGGCACTTGGCGGCGAAGCGAGCGGTCTCACCGGTCGGCGTGATCGTGACGATGACGTCAAGGCCCAGCCGCCTGCCGAGCTGACAGGCGGCCTGCACGACCGCCTCCTCCTCGGTCAGCGGCGATTCCATCGCGCTGGGAGGCGGTGCGTCAGGGAGCACGCCATCCTCCGTCTCCCTGGCGATGGCGGCCATGACCTCGACGGCGCGCACCGGATGCTCGCCGATCGCTGTCTCTTCGGAGAGCATCACCGCGTCGCTTCCGTCCAGGATCGCGTTCGCGACGTCGGCGACCTCGGCGCGGGTCGGTTGCGGGGACGACACCATCGAGTAGAGCATCTGGGTCGCCGTGATGACCGGCTTGGCCCGCCAGTTCGCCTTGGCGATGAGCTGCTTCTGAACGAGGGGAACCCGGGTGAACGGCGTCTCGAGGCTGAGATCGCCACGCGCGATCATGATGCCGTCGGCGGCATCGGCGATCGTGTCGAAGTGGTCCAGCGCCGCCTGCGTCTCGATCTTCGCGATCACCGGCACCTGGCCGCCAAGCGCCTCGACGTGCGCCCGGGCCGTGTGCACGTCCTCGACGGAGCGGACAAATGACAGCCCGACGTAATCCACGCCCTGCTCCAGCCCAAAGCGGAGGTCGTGCAGATCCTTCCCACTGAGGATCGGGAGACCGGAGAGACCGGACGGGACGTTGACGCCCTTGCGGGAACTGAGCCGGCCCCCAACGACGACACGACAATGGATTTCCATCTCCGTCACGCGCTCGACGCGGAGATGAATCGTTCCGTCGGCCAGGAGAAGCCTGTCGCCGGGCTCGACCTCACGCGGCAGGTTCGCGTACGACACCGACACTCGGCTGGCGGAGCCCTCGACCGGATCCGCCGTGAGGACGAGCGGGTGGCCGGCTTCGAGCATGATGCTCCCGCCGGCGACGGTACCGATGCGCACTTTGGGTCCCGCGAGGTCCTGGAGCACGGCCACGGGGGCATCCAGCCGTTCAGCCAGGGCGCGGATCCGGGCGAGGACCGCTCCGTGCTGGGCGTGGTCGCCGTGAGCGAAGTTGAGCCGGGCCACGTTCATCCCCGCTTCGATGAGCGCCTGGAGGTCGGTCTCGGACGAGGTGGCGGGACCGATCGTACACACGATCTTCGTCCGGCGCTGCATGCGGTGGCTGGCCGGGCCGGCGGTTGCCGGAATGGCGTCGAGCCGCTTCGGGGTGGTCTCCTTGCCCACGGGTCAACGGTATGCTCGCTGACCGGGATCTTCAAGAATCGGTCGTGGCTGCCCCGAGGGGAGGACGCACGGCCTGGGAGATGGGCGACACCAAAGCCGAGCCGGCGCGCTCGAGCCGGCGTAGTGGCTCGAGAGGTGCTAGAGTCATTGGCACCATCGATGCCACCCGCACGTCGCCACCCGCACGTCGTCTGAGCCGCCCGATGGTCCAGACCAAGCGCGCCTACGAGGCGGCCGCCCGGAGCGACGGCCACCGGGTCCTGGTTGACCGGCTGTGGCCGCGCGGTGTCAAGAAGGACGCGCTCGCGCTCGACGTCTGGGCGAAGGAGCTGGCGCCGAGCGGCGAGCTGCGCCGCTGGTTCGGTCACGACCCGAGCCGGTGGAAGGGGTTCGTCGAACGCTACCGCCGGGAGCTCCGGGCTCAGGCGGCTCGCGAAAGGTTGGACGACCTCGCGCGGCGGGCGGCGAAGGGCGCCGTCACCGTCGTCTACGGCGCCCGTGACGAGCAGCACAACGACGCCGTGGTGATCCGCGGCGAGATCGCGCGCCGTCTCCGGACGCGCCCCGCCCGATCCGCCCGGCGCGGCGCGGCCTGAGTGAGGACCGCCCGTATCGGGTGACGCCGGCCCGCATGACCGTGCGACAGCCCGCCCTGTGTAACCCGCTCCGGAGCCAAGAGCAGTCCCCGTATCGCTGGGTCGTGGTCGGCGTCTCGGCCACGGTAAACTCGCTCGCCTGGTCAGTTCGCTCGACGTTCGCCGTGTTCTACGTCGCGCTCCTCGGCGAGTTTGCTTGGAAACGCGGCGAGGCGGCGCTTGGGTACTCCTTGAGCTGGCTCTTGCTCCTCGTGTTCTCGCCCCTGGCCGGCTGGCTCTACGACCGTTGGGGCGCGAGGCTCCTGGTGCCGGCTGGAGGGCTGCTCCTCGGCGTGGCCCTCGCACTGACCGGTCAGGTGACGACGCTCTCGCAGTACTACCTCGCCTTCGGCGTCCTCGGCGGCGCGGGCATCGCCTGCATCCAGATGCCGGCCGCCGCCATCGTCAGCCGGTGGTTCGTTCGTTCGCGTGGCGCGGCGCTGGGCATCATCAGCGCGGGCGCCTCGGCCAGCGCCATCATCTTCTATCCGGTGAACACCTGGCTGATCGTCACCTTCGGCTGGCGCGCGGCGCTGGCGATCTTCGGCCTCCTCGTGGCGGTCGTGACCATCCCGCTCGCCGCCTTCCTCTATCGTGACCCGCCCGAGAACGTCGATGGCCCGCGCGAGGTCAATGCCGATCCGACGCCGCCGATGGCCGCCGGCGACTGGACGCTGGGCATGGCGCTCGGCAGCGTCCCGTTCTGGGCGGTGTTCGCGATGTGGGGGTTCGGAGTGATCGGATACCAGATCGTGACCACGCATCAGGTCGCCCATGCGCTCGATCGCGGCTTCAGCGCCATCACGCTCGGGTGGATGTTCGGACTGGGTGGCGCATGTACGGTCGCGGGAAACGTGATCGGCGGCTCTCTCTCCGATCGCTGGGGCCGGGAAGGGGTTTTTGCGCTCGGCTCGGCCATCGGGATCGCTGGTATCGGCTGTCTTGGTTGGCTCGACGGCCCCGACGACCTCCTGCGACTGCTCGGCTACGTGCTGTCGGGGGTGGGCTTCGGTATGCGCATTTCCCTGCTGGCGGCCATCCCGACCGACCTCTTCGCGGGGCGGCATCTGGGAGTCATTCTCGGGGCCGCCCACGGCGGCGGCGGACTCGGAGGCTTCATCGGGCCGTTCCTCGGGGGCTGGCTCTTCGACGTCACCGCCAGCTATCAGATCGCGTTCACCGTCGCCGCGCTCGCCATCGCCGCGTCCGCCGTGGCCGCGTGGGTGGCGGCTCCGCGCAGAGCTCGGGCGGCGAGACGCGTCCCCAGCCGGACCGGTCCGTGATACCCGCTAGTCCGCAGCCCCTCGCCCCCGCGTCTCGTCCGGGTGACCCGGCCGACGCTGGGCGGCTTCCAGAGCAGCCAGCCGCTTCCGGAGCGCCTGCTCCTGTTCCCACCGTGTGGTCACGTCACGGACGACGGCTACGGCTCCCAGCGCCTGTCCATCGCGATCCGTCGGGAGCATGATGGAGAACTCGATGGAGATCCGCGCCCCGTCGCTCCGCCGGGCGGGAACCGCCAGCACCTCGCGCCCGTATCGGGTGACGCCGGTGCGCATGACCGTGCGATAGCCCTCCCAGTGTCGCGCACGCCAGCGCTCGGGGATGATCAGGTCGAGCGTGTGGCCGAGCGCGTCCTCCTGACGGTAGCCGAAGATTGCCTCGGCGCCGCGGTTCCACAGCCGAATGATACCCTCGCGATCGGAGTACACGACGGCTTCCGGCATGGCTTCGACGATCCATCGGAACAGTTCGTCTGGCAGATCCCGGGCCATCGACGATCTCCTTCTCTGTCTCCGGATCGTTCAGCAGGCGGTGATGGGCTTCTACGACATCGGGCACGCCCATCCCGAGCGCATGCCTTCCAGCGCCTCCACAAAGAGCTCCGGTCCCGAGACGTGGAAGGTGGGAGTTCAGTGCCTGGCGAAGAGCTGTCGCCGAGCCGTCTCGCAGATCGCCAGGACGGCGGGATGCTTCAGCCGGCGCTCCACCGAGATGGCGTAGAAGCGACCGCGCACCGCATCGGTGCGGCCGAGCACCTTGACGCGATGCAGTTTCGTGAGGTGCTTTTCGAGGACCGTCGGAACGGGGAAGATGCCTTCGCCTGCCCCGCCGAACTCCCAGAGAAGCTCTGAATCCTCGAATTCCCCGACGACGTCCGGCCTTACATCCAGGGTGTCGAGCCAGTGGTCGATACTCCGCCGGATCGCGGTATTCGTGGCCTGGAGCAGTACCGGGGCGCCGTGCAGCGATTTTGGAAAGCGGCGCCGGTAGGTCCGCGCCAGTCTGGCGCTGCCAAGGAATGACATGCCCGTCTCACCGAGCAGGTGGTTGTAGGCGCGCACCTTGACGTCGGGCCCGATCGGCGCGTCGGCCAGCACGACGTCGAGGCTTTGTACCGAGAGCTGCGCCAGCAGTTGCTCAGGACTGGCCTCCCGGCACACGATACGGACCCGCTCGCCCAGGCGGAGCGCCGGCTCGATCAGCCAATGCGCGATGAATTTCGGCATCACATCGACCACGCCGACGATCAACTGCAGGGGTCGGCCGGTGGGTCGCCCACGGACCATGTCGAGCAACTCCCGGCCCACCGAGAAGATCTCGTCGGCGTATCGAAAGACGGCGTGGCCCATCTCGGTTGGAAGCAGGCGACGGCCGGAGCGACGCAGCAGCTTTTCGCCGAGCTGCTCTTCCAGCCGCCGGATCTGAACGCTGATCGTCGGCGGCGCCAGGCGCAGCTCGGCGCTGGCCGCGGCCACGCTGCCCGTGCGGACAACGGTCCAGTAGTATAGGAGATGGTGGTAGTTGAGCCACTCCACGCGCACAAGATACTTCGCTTCTCTCATGCTGTCATCGTGTGACTTGCTTCGGGCGGTCGTCACGACGCTCGTGCGGTGACTCAGTCCCGCCGACGCGAGCAGCATCGGCGCGATCGACGGTGAATCAGCCGAGCGAGATGGGCCGCCGAGAAGGACACCGGGCGGCAACCGCTCGCGCAGTCAGATGTGGAGAGCGCGCCCCTGCACGGCAAGAGCCGCTTCGCGGAACGCCTCGGACAGCGTCGGGTGCGCGTGGCAGGTGCGGGCGACGTCCTCGCTACTCGCTCCGAAGGCCATGGCGGTGGCCGCCTCCGCGATCAGGTCACCCGCGCGGGCCCCGAGGATGTGGACGCCGAGCAGGCGGTCAGTCCGCTTGTCCGCGAGCACCTTGAGGCGACCCTCGGGGTGGCCCAGGATCCGGGCCCGGCTGTTGGCGAGGAAGGGGAACAGGCCTTTGCGGTACTCGATCCCCAGCGCCTGGAGCTCTTCTTCCGTTTTCCCGACGGAGGCGACTTCGGGCGAGGTGTAGACGACGGCGGGGATCGTTTCGTAACTGACCGGGCTGTGGCCACCGGCGAGCATCTCCACGCAGGCGACACCCTCTTCCGAGGCCTTGTGGGCCAGCATCGGACCGCGGATCACGTCACCGATGGCATAGACGCCGGAGGCGCAGGTCGCGAAGCGCTCGTCGACGGGGATCCGGCCCTGCTCGTCAGGCGCGATCCCGACGGTCTCCAGCCCCAGATCCGCCGTCACGGGGATGCGCCCCACCGCGACCAGGACTCGGTCGCAGCGAATCGACTCAGCACCCGCGCACTCCACGATGCAGCCGTCGCCCTCGATGCGCGCCCCGATCACGCGGCTCGAGAGCCGGATGTCCAATCCTTGCCGCTCGAAGAGCCGGTTCGCCTCGCCCGCGATCTCCGCATCCAACCCCGGCAGGATCCGGTCCAGGTACTCGAGGATGGTGACGTTGGCGCCGAGCCGCCGCCAGACCGACCCCAGCTCGAGCCCGATGTAGCCGGCGCCGATGACCACCAGGTGCCGAGGCACCTCGGGGTAGCCCAGGGCCTCCGTGCTCGTCGCGATGCGATCGCCCTCCCGGGCGACGCCAGACAGGCTGGCAGGCGCGCTGCCGGTCGCCAGCAGGATGCGGCGGGCGTTGACCCGGGCGCCCTCCGAGCCGTTCTCCACGACGACCTCGCCCGGGCCCGTGATGCGCCCGTGCCCCGCGTACCGGACCACGCGGTGCTTGCGGAAGAGCCCGTCGATGCCCTTCGTGAGTCCGGCCACCGTCTCGTCCTTGCGGCGGAGCATGGACGCGAGGTCGAGCGTCACGCCGCCGAGGCGGATGCCGTGCGCGTCGAAGCGCTCGCGCGCGGCGTCGAACAGCTCGCTCGATTCGAGCAGCGCCTTGCTCGGGATGCAGCCCACTCGGAGACACGTCCCTCCCAGGGCCGGCTCTCGCTCGATGCAAGCCACGCTCATCCCGAGCTGGGCCGCCCGGATCGCGGCCACGTACCCGCCGGGGCCAGCGCCGATGACCACGAGATCGTGCTCCGGCGGCCTGGCCATCGTTACACCTCGAGCAGGACGCGGGCGGGCTCCTCGATGCACCCCTTGACGTGCCTGAGGAAGGTCACCGCTTCCCGGCCATCCACGATCCGGTGATCGTAGGTGAGGGCGACGTACATCATCGGGCGGATCACGACCTGGCCGTCCCGCGCCACGGGGCGGTCCTGAATCACGTGAAGCCCGAGGATCCCGCTCTGCGGGGGGTTGACGATCGGGGTGGACAGGAGCGACCCGTAGACCCCGCCGTTCGAGATCGTGAAGGTGCCGCCCTGGAGCTCCTCGGGGGTGAGTCGGTTGTCCCGGGCGCGCCGGGCCAAATCGCCGATGGCCTGCTCGATCGTGGCGAAGCTGAGCCGCTCGGCATTCCGCAGCACCGGCACGACCAGCCCCCGTCCGCCGCCCACGGCGATGCCGATGTCGTAATAGTTGTGGTACACGACGTCGGTGCCACGGATCTCGGCGTTCAGCCCGGGGATCAGCTTGAGCGCCTCGATGGCGGCCTTGACGAAGAACGACATGATCCCGAGCTTCACCTGGTACCGCCGCTGGAACGCCTCCTGATGGGCGCGCCGAAGGGCGAGGACGGCGGACATGTCGATCTCGTTGAAGGTCGTGAGCAGGGCTGCCGTCTGTTGCGCCTGAACGAGCCGCTCGGCGACCCGGCGCCGCAGCAGGCTCATGGGGACGGTTTCCTCCTCGCGAGCCCCGGCCGCCCGCGGGGCGACTTCATGTGCCGGCGCCTTCTCCTTCTCGGGCGCGGCAGCCGGCGCCGCCGCCGCCGGGCCGGCGTCCTCCAGGTAGCCGAGGACGTCCTCCTTGAGGAGGCGTCCGCCCGGGCCAGTCGGCGTCACCTGCTCGGCGGTGACTCCGTGCTCGCCAAGGAGCCGGCGCGCGGCAGGCATCACCCGCGGAGCCTCGGCCACCGCGCCAGCGGCCGGCGCTGGGGGCGGCTCCGGGACCAGCGCCTCCTCCAGGTGCGCGATCACTTCGCCGACCTTGGCCATCTGCCCCTTCGGCTTGAGGACCTTGACCAGGACGCCGGAAACGGGCGAGGGCAGCTCGAGCGCGGCCTTGTCGGTCTCGAGCAGCACAACCGGTTCATCCTTTCGCACCCGGTCCCCCTCTGCCTTGAACCAGTCCGCGATCAGGACCTCGGTGATCGACTCGGCGCTCGTCGGCACGCGGAGCTCAACCGGCATCGAGGGCCGCCTTGAGCAGCTTCTGCTGCTCGCTCCTGTGCAGGGCCGGCCACCCCGTGGCCGGGCTGGCCGAGGCCGGCCGGCAGACTCCCGAGAAAGGCCGGACTCCGCTCAGCCGGTCGCCGAAGCGCGCCAGGAGATACCTCCAGGCCCCCATGTTGGCCGGCTCCTCCTGGACCCACACCAGCGGGGTCTCCGGGGCATAGGGAGCGAGGGCCTCCTGCAGTTGCTCGTCGCGCAGGGGATAGAGCTGCTCGAGCCGCAGGATCGCCACGTCCTGCCGCGCCAGCTCCTCCCGGGCGGCCAGGAGGTCGTAGTAGACCTTCCCACTGCAGAGCAGGATGCGCTGCACGCGCTCGGGCGTCGCCGCCGGGTCACCGAGGATGCGCAGAAAGTCGCCGTGCTCGAGGTCGTCGAGTGACGACACCACCTTCGGGTGCCGCAGCAGGCTCTTCGGCGTCATGACGACGAGCGGCTTGCGCCACCGGCGAAGCACCTGACGCCGCAGCACGTGGAAATACTGGGCCGGCGTCGTGGGATTGACGATCTGGATGTTGTCGTTGACGGCGAGCTCCAGGAAGCGCTCGAGCCGGGCGCTCGAGTGTTCGGGCCCCTGGCCCTCGAAGCCGTGGGGCAGCAGCAGCACCAGCCCGCTCAGCCGGCGCCACTTCTCCTCGGCGCTGGTGAGGAACTGATCGACGATGACCTGGGCGGCGTTGACGAAGTCGCCGAACTGGGCCTCCCAGAGAACGAGCCCGTCCGGGCAGTCCAGGCTGTAACCGTACTCGAAGCCGAGCACCCCAACCTCGGACAGGGAGCTGTTGTAGATCTCCACCGGTGCCTGATCCGGCGCCACGTGCCCGAGCGGCATGTAGGTGTGGCCATCCGCCACGTCGTGGAGGACGGCGTGCCGCTGGCTGAACGTTCCGCGGGCGGTGTCCTGGCCCGACAGGCGTACGCGGTGGCCCTCCACCGCCAGGGTCGCGAAGGCCAGGGCCTCGGCCGTGGACCAGTCGATCGGCCGCGTACCCTCCGCCATCTGACGGCGGCGCGCCAGCCCTCGGGCGATCGTGGGATGCGGCCGGAATCCCTCGCGCAGGCACGACAGCGCCTCGACCAGCGTGGTGAGCCGCGCTCGGGCCACGCCGGTCGCGACCTTCTCCCCGTCCCCGTCGGGCCCGCCGCGGTAGGCGCCCCAGATCCCGGCCATCGGCTCCCGCTCGGGCACGTAGTGCGGGCTGCGCGCCTCGCTCAGCTCCTGCTCGAGCTCAGCCCGCCGCTCGACGGCGATCCGGTCCGCCTCGTCCCGGGTGAGTCCGTCGAGCTTGAGCAGATGCGCGAGGTAGCCCTCGCGGACGGGCTGGCGCTGCTCGATCGCCCGGTACATGAGGGGCTGGGTGAAGGCAGGTTCGTCGCCCTCGTTGTGGCCGCGGCGCCGGTAGCAGTACATGTCGATGATCACGTCGCTCCGGAACCTCCGCCGGAACTCCATCGCCAGCCGCACGACGTGGGCCACGGCCTCCGGGTCCTCGCCATTGACGTGGAAAATCGGGATCTGGAGCATCTTGGCCACGTCCGTCGCATAGGGGAACGAGCGCGCCTCCTCCGGCGGCGTGGTGAAGCCGAGTTGATTGTTGACGACGACGTGGAGCGTCCCGCCCGTCCGGTACCCCTCGAGCTGGCTCAGGTTGAGCGACTCCTGGATGACGCCCTCGCCGGCGAGCGAGGCATCGCCGTGGATCAGGAGCGCCATGCCCCGCATGCGATCGCGGTCGCCGGCCCGATCCTGCTTGGCCCGCATGCGGCCCAGCGCGACCGGGTCGACGAACTCCAGGTGACTCGGGTTGAAGCAGAGGGAGAGGTGCACCCTCCGCCCCGAGGCCGTGACCCAGTCCGTGCTGTGGCCCAGGTGGTACTTCACGTCACCCCGCCCGTCGCGGAGCGGGCTGTCGTAGCCCTCGAACTCCCCGAAGATCTCGCGCGGCCGCTTGCCCAGGATGTTCGCCAGCACGTTCAGACGCCCGCGGTGGGCCATCCCCAGCACGATCTCCTCCACCCCATGCTCGCCGGCCGTCTCGATGGCGAGATCCAGGAGCGGGATCAGGCTCTCCGCCCCTTCGAGCGAGAAGCTCTTGGCGCCAGGGTACTTCTGCTGGATGAACTCCTCGAGGATGACGGCGTCGGTCAGCCGCGTGAGGATCCGGGCCTGCTCCTCCCGCGTCAGCAGGCTCCGGGGCCGGGCGCCCTCCATCCGCTCCCGCAGCCAGGCCCGGCGCTCCCGATCGTCGATGTGCATGAATTGCACGCCGACCGACCGGCAGTAGGCGGTCCGCAGGAGCTCCACGATCTCGCGTAGCGGCCGGATTGGCGGGCCGGGAATGCCGTGCGTGGAGAAGGACCGGTCCAGGTCGGCTTCGCTGAGACCGTGGAACGCCAGGTCCAGCTCGGGCTGAGACGGCCGCGGCAGCTCCAGGGGATCGATCCGCGCGGACAGGTGTCCTCGCACCAGGTACGCGCGGATCAGGTGCACCACGTGGTCCTGGAGGACCTTGACGCTCGACGACTCGGAAGACTCGGCCGCCCGTGCGGGAGCGCCGGCGGGGTCGAAGATGCTCCGCGGCCGGAACGACGGGCCGGGCCGCCCGCCCGCGCGCGCGCCGTTCTCGCGCTCGAGGCCCTCGAAATATCGCCGCCAGACCTCCGCGACGGAGGCCGGCTCGCGAAGGAACTGGCGGTACAGGTCCTCGACGAAGCGGAGGTTCGCGGGATTCGGCAGCATGATCATGAGTCCTCGTCCTCTTAACCGGCCTCATATTACCCCCGCGCCGACCTCACTGCTGCCCCGCGGGCGGGTGCGCCACGTCCGTCTGGCTTCGATGCGCTCTAACTGTGGCCCTTCAACTTTCTAATGGTCCAGCTCTCTTAATCGGAGTACAAACAGGTCGAACGACCCGTAAGGGCATGGAGGGAGCAGGCGATGAAAGGCATAGGATCGTGACCACGCCAGAGCTGTTGCTGTGGGCCGATGTGGCATTCACCGAGTGGCGTATGCGTCGGTCGTCATGCGCCAGCGATCAGAACCGAGGAGCGGCGCACCCGACGCAGTCAGCCGAGGTTGGTGGGAGCGTCAGTATCCTCACGTCCGGAGCCGCCGTCTGAGCGCAGCGAAGGAGATACCCGGTGGCCGACCAGATAGCCCGTCTCGTCCCGCTTGCCGTCGCAAATCGCACGGTCCTGATCGCGTCGCTCGATGCTCTCGAGCCCGGCGTCAGGGTTGGTCGGTTGCCCTACACGCTGCGGATCCTGCTCGAGAACGTGCTCCGAGCCAACGCGCTGGGGCTGGGGAGCGCCGATGAGGCTCGTGCAGTCGCGACGTGGGAGCCGGCCGCCGAGCCACGGGACGAGATCGCGTTCCGGCCGACCCGCGTGCTCCTCCAGGACTTCACCGGTGTGCCGGCGATCGTCGATCTCGCCGCGATGCGTGACGCGATGCGCATGCTCGGTGGTGACCCGGCGTGTATCAACCCGCTCCTTCCGGCCGAGCTCGTCATCGACCACTCCGTCCAGGTCGACGCGTTCGGCACCTCGGCCGCCATGCTTCGGAACACCGAGCTCGAGTTCCAGCGGAACGGTGAGCGATACGCCTTCCTGCGCTGGGGCCAGCGCGCCTTCCGCAACTTCAAGGTGGTCCCGCCGAACACGGGCATCGTCCACCAGGTCAATCTGGAGTACCTCGCGCGCGTGGTCGAGACGCGCGAGGTGGACGGGCGGCTGCTCGCCTTCCCCGACACGCTCGTGGGCACCGACTCGCACACGACGATGGTGAACGGGCTCGGGGTCCTGGGCTGGGGCGTGGGGGGCATCGAAGCCGAGGCGGCGATGCTCGGCGAAGCGGTCTCCATGCTCGTTCCCCAGGTCGTCGGCGTCGAGCTGACTGGTAAGTTGCCGGAGGGAGCGACCGCCACTGACCTCGTGCTCACCGTGACGCAACTCCTCCGCGCCCTCGGCGTCGTGGGCAAGTTCGTCGAGTTTGTCGGCGAGGGTCTGGCAGGGTTGCCGCTTGCGGACCGGGCGACGATCGCCAACATGGCGCCCGAGTACGGCGCCACCTGCGGGTTCTTCCCCGTGGACGGGGAGACGCTCCGCTACCTCCGGCTGACCGGCCGCAGCGAGGAGCACGTCCAGCTGGTCGAGGCCTACTGTAAGGCGCAGGGTCTGTTCCACGAGGCGGCGGCCTGGCCGGCGTACTCGCAGGCCGTCAAGCTCGACCTCTCGACGGTCGAGCCAAGCCTGGCCGGACCCCGGCGGCCCCAGGACCGCGTGCCGCTCGGCGCGGTGAAGCGTGCCTTCCTGGACTCCCTCGGCACCTTCAGCGCCGGGTACAGCAAGCAGGACTATGAGCTCGTCGCAACCTTTCCGGCCAGCGACCCGCCAAAATCGATGGTTCCCGGCGCCCGCCCACACACCGAAGAGCCCGAGCCGACGCCGAAACCCTCCGAGATCCGACCTCCCTCGGCGGCCGTGAGCGTCCGTCTCGATGGTGAAACCGCCGAGCTGGATCACGGCGCGGTCGTGATCGCCGCGATCACGAGCTGCACGAATACGTCCAACCCGACGGTCATGATCGCCGCTGGCCTGCTGGCCAAGAAAGCGGTGGAGCGCGGTCTCCGGCGCCAGCCGTGGGTGAAATCCAGCCTCGCGCCGGGGTCGAGGGCCGTCACCGACTACTACGCCCGTGCGGGACTCACGCCCTATCTCGACGCGCTCGGGTTCGCCACGGTGGGCTACGGCTGCACGACTTGCATCGGCAACTCCGGCCCGTTGCCCGAGCCGATCTCGGCGGCGATCGAGCGGGGTGGACTCGTCGTCTGCTCGGTGCTGTCGGGGAACCGGAACTTCGAGGCCCGCATCCATTCCGAGGTGAAGGCGAACTACCTTGCCTCGCCGCCCCTCGTGGTCGCCTACGCGATCGCCGGCCGGATCGACATCGACCTCATCCGGGAACCGCTCGGGCGGGATGCCCACGGAGGCGCCGTCTTCCTGCGGGATCTTTGGCCAAGCGTGGCCGAGGTGGCGGAGGTCGTGGGACGGGTCGTGCACGGTGAGACGTTCCGCCGCACCTACGCGGACGTCTTCACCGGCGACGAGCGCTGGGACGCCCTCCCGGTTCCCGGTGGAGAGCTGTTCAACTGGGATCCCGACTCGACCTACGTGCGGCGGCCGCCGTACTTCGACGACATGGGCCGGCAGCCGGCCGCCGTCGCCGACGTCGCCGGCGCGCGCTGCCTCGTCGTCTTGGGCGACAGCGTCACGACCGACCACATCTCGCCCGCCGGGGCGATCCACCCGGAGAGCCCCGCCGGCCGCTACCTCCGCGAGCGCGGCGTCGCCCAGAAGGACTTCAACTCGTACGGATCGCGCCGCGGGAACCACGACGTGATGGTCCGTGGCACCTTCGCCAACGTGCGCCTCCGAAATCTTTTGATTCCGGGACGTGAGGGCCCCTGGACGATGCACCTGCCGAGTCGAGAGACGATGACGATCTTCGACGCCGCCGAGCGGTACCGCGCCGCCGCCGTGCCCCTGGTCGTTATCGCGGGCAGGGAGTACGGCTCGGGATCCTCGCGCGACTGGGCGGCCAAGGGGCCGCGGCTGTTGGGCGTCCGGGCGGTGATCGCCCAGAGCTACGAGCGCATCCACCGCTCGAACCTGGTAGGAATGGGCGTCCTCCCGCTGCAGTTCCGCGACGGCGAGTCGCTGGCCTCGCTCGGCCTGACCGGACGCGAGACGTTCGCCGTCACCGGGCTCGGTGAGGGCGAGCCGCGGGAGGCGACGGTCACGGCCGTTCCGGATGGCGGCGCGCCGGTCCGGTTCGTGGCGCGGGTGCGGCTTGAGACGCCACGGGAGTGGGAGTACTTGCGCCACGGCGGCATTCTTCCCTACGCACTCAGACGGCTGCTGGCCGGGTAGATGGGGCGTTCCCGCGGGAGGAATCGTGGGACCACAGCGAGAGCGTGGGATGGGACCCAGAGCACTGACACGCGGAGGCGCTGGCCATGAGTACGGTTGTCGTACGGGGCGGAATTGCTGGACTCGCCCAGGACATCGTTGTTGGCCGCCACCGGTTTACCGCGGATGAGCCGGAGTCGGCGGGCGGGGAGGACCGTGGGCCGTCGCCCTACGACCTGCTCCTGGCCGCGCTGGGCGCCTGAACCTCGATGACGGTCGCGCTGTACGCGCGACGCAAGGGGTGGTCGCTCGAGGGCGTCACGGTGCGACTTCGGCACTCGCGGATCCACGCGAGGGACTGTGCTGAGTGCGAGACCAAGGACGTGATGCTCGATCGGATCGAGCGGGAGCTCTCGCTTGACGGTGTGCTGTCGGAGGACCAGCGGGCGAGGCTGCTCGACATCGCCAACCGCTGCCCTGTCCATCGGACGCTCACTTCGGAGATCAGCATCCAGACGCGGCTGGTGTGAGAGGGAGAATCGGTGATTCTCGCGGGCGATATCGGCGGTACCAACGCCCGTCTCGGGCTCTTCGAGCTCTCCGGCGCGCGGCTGGGTGCGGTCGCGATCAGGACGTACCCCAGTCGGCAGCACCCCAGCCTGGAGGAAATCGTTGAGCGGTTCATGATCGAACAGCCGGCAGCGCCTCGGCCGCGTCGTCGGGTTGAAGGATGTCGACCTGATCAACGACCTCGAAGCCATCGCCCACGGCCTCGGCGAGCTCGACGACGGCGACGTCGCGGTGCTCTACCCGGGCGCCCCCGGAGGGGAGGGTAACCGTGCGATCATCGCGGCGGGCACCGGGCTCGGGGAGGCCGGGGCCTACTGGGACGGACGCCGGCACCACCCGTTCGCGTGCGAGGGGGGACACACGGACTTCGGACCGCGGACGCCGGACGAGATGGAGCTTCTCACGCGCCTGCTCGCGAAGCTCGAGCGGGTCAGCTATGAGCGCATCCTCTCCGGATCGGGACTTCACGAGATCTACACGTTCCTTCGTGATCGGGGCCACGGCCAGGAGCCCTCGTGGCTGACTCGGGAGTTCGCCGAGGATGCGCCTCCCGTCGTCGTCGTCCGGAACGCCCTCGCCGGGCGGAGCCAGCTCTGCCTGGAGGCGGTCGATCACTTCGTATCGATCTATGGGGCCGAAGCCGGGAACCTCGCGCTCAAAGTCATGGCCCGCGGCGGAGTGTGGATCGGCGGCGGTATCGCCCCGAGGATCCTGCCGCGGATGCGCGAGCCCGCCTTCCTGGAAGCTTTTTTCGCGAAGGGCCGGATGCGGCCGCTGCTCGAAGGCATGGCGGTCCGCCTCATCCTGAACGACCAGGTCGGCTTGATGGGCGCCGCGCGATACGCCAGCCGCTGAGCGCGATGGCGTGCCCGGGCGCGGGTGAGGGAGGGAATGGTGGCTCGATCGATCCGAGTCGCGGACTGCGTCCGCCTCCCCGATGGACGCATCGGTCGGGTTCGCACGATCCTGGAGGGCAAGGTCCGTGTGCGCATTCGGCGGAGGACGAGCACGACGCATCAGTTCGTGCTGGTGCGAGCCACGGCGCTTCGGCGGGTCGAGTGCCCCAAGGGATGGATGAGCCCTACGGGCTATGCGCGCTATCTTCGGATCACTCTCGCCAAGATGCGGGGGCGCTTGGCGCGCGAGAGGACGGCGGCGAAGCGCAGCACTCCTCGCTGATCTCCATGATCCGGCTCAGAATCCGTAACTCACGGAGGAGGATGACATGAGTGACCAGGCCTCCAGCCCACAGGGTCCTGATCTCGTTGCCGGCATATCGGCGGACTCGCTGCAGGAGGGCGTGCCGCTGCTCGGCTTCGTCGAGCGCGAACCCGTGATCCTCGTGCGTCGTGGGGCCGACGTCTTTGCCATCGGGGCCACCTGCACGCACTACGGTGGCCCGCTCGCCGAGGGGCTGGTGGTCGACGATACCGTGCGCTGTCCATGGCACCACGCCTGCTTCGATCTGCGGACCGGCCAGGCTCTGCGGCCGCCCGCCTTGAACGCCGTGGCGAGCTACGAGGTCGTTCAGCGGCAGGGCTCCGTGTTCGTCGGCCCGCGGAAGAAGACGACGGTGGGCGCGCGCGCGTCACGCGGCGGCGCCCCCTCGGCGGTCGCGATCGTGGGAGCCGGGGCGGCCGGGAACAGCGCGGCGGAGGCGCTGCGCCAGGTCGGATTCACGGGATCAGTCACGCTGATCGATGCGGATGAGTC
>JBOHPM010000018.1:0-15796 GCA_050731715.1 Candidatus Rokuibacteriota bacterium | reverse complement strand
ATGAGGACGTGGTCGATGTTGCCCCGGTTGCCTCCGAGCGTGATGTCATTGACCAGACAGTAGTCGTCCGGGAGGCGTCGGAGCAGGTCAGTGACCAGCCTTTCGCCGAGGCGTCCCTTGCGGACGCCGACAAGGCGTCGGGCGACATGGGTCCCCAGCGGGAAGGCACTGACTACCGCCGTGAGGCCCGCCCACTGGAGTAGCGGACCTTGACCCGCAAGGATGACACCGCCGATAACGAGTCCGATGACGGAGGCCAGCGCGAACCAGAGGCGCTGCTCCCGACCCTCCAGATACCGGCCACCGGCCCGTAGGACATGCATATAGGCATCGTAGGATGCGGCACCCCTAGGACCCCACCTTTACCTCCTCACCCCGGCTGCACGACGGGTCCCCCGGGCTGAGACGTACTGGAAATGTCGGGCGCTGCCATCGGGGATGAGCGTCACGTGTCCATCCACTTAGCATTCGCAACCCCTTGGAGATCGAAGAGTTCCAGGTGACCGCAGTGAGAGCACTTGAGGGCCCGGAGCGCCGATGAACGCACCCAGGCAATATGTCCTTGGCCACCGGCCAAGTAAGGATGATGAGCATACTTTCCGAGCCCACACCATTGGCAAGTCAACCCCAGAGACGGGCGCAATGGCATGTAGTCGCCCATAACCAAGTCCTCCGTCTGCTCAAAGAGCGACCGCATCAGCGTCGTCGGGTTACGGCGTGCCAAGTCTTCCACGATCATGTGGTCGAAGAGGGCGTGGACGTGCTCCCACCGCTGCGCCCTCAGCAGATTGGGTAAGTACACTGCAGGCGCTCGGTGGTCCTCGCGTGCGAAAATGCGCCCGCCAGACAGCATCCAGTACATGACCTTCCCGAGCGCGTAGACATCGGCAGCGCTTGTCACCGGGCGGTGCCGCCCTGACTCCATCTCGGGGGCGATATAGTTCACCGACCCCATCGCCTCGTCCGAGAGCGTGACCCGCCGAGCTCCCTCTATGTGGCAGATGCCGAAGTCCCCAAGAACAGGAGTGCCGTCTGCGCGGAAGAGTATGTTCGGTGGTTTCACGTCGCGGTGGACCACACCTGCCTCGTGCGCGGCGATCAGAGCCTCCACGATGGGAAGTAAGACTGCCACCGTTCCCTGGATGTTGGCCTTGTAACGCTCGGCCCCCATCTTGTCGAGCGACCGGCCGTCGCAGTATTCGGCAACATAATACGGCGAGTTGCCCTTCAAGTTGTAATCGACCACACGGAGGACGTGCGGATGGCGCAGAGTCTCCATCGCCTTAACTTCCCGCTCGAACAGATCCAGACGCCCTTGGTTCTTGAGTCGCTTGAGAACATGCTGGCCTTCCCACTCGCCCTGGCTGTCCACGACTAGGAAGACGTGGGCCTGCCTGCCCTCGTCGATGCTGCCGACGGTCTTCCATCTACCGTATCTCTTCGCCATGACCGCTCCCCGCCCGCCACAAGAAGACTGGACTGCACCAACTCTACGCGAGAAGAGGACCCTTTATCCCCAAGCCCACCTTCTACGGCACCACCACGAGCTACTGCGACAACTCATCCTGCCTGGTGCGAGAATCAGCGGCCATGTGAAGGAGGGTCGCCGGCCAGAGGCCGAGTGCGCAATAATAGGGCACAATGAGTGAGTGCGGACTCTCAATGGCCTTGACCCACGCGGTCATCCTGGACCTGGTCTTGGGTGGCACTCTTCCCGCAGCGGACAATCGACGTACCGGCGGGGCTGGTGATGCGACTGCGGGAGCGACGCTCGATCCGACAGGCCGAGGCGGCGGTTACAGGCACTCAATTGAGCCCTTGGATATTCCCGTCCGCTACCGACCCGGCCAAGCCCTTGAACGACGCGTGGCTCCGGGACCGGGTGTGGCGTCCGCTCCTAGAGAAGGCTGAGGTCCGCTACGTCCGGGTCCACGATGCTCGCCACACCTACGCCTCGCTGATGCTCCGGCGAGGGGTACCGCCCGGCTACGTAAGCCGACAGCTTGGACACTCTTCGATCCAGGTGACTGTTGACCTGTACGGCCACTTCATCCCTGGCGCTGACCGGCACCACGTCGAAGGGCTCGCCGAAGCCATCGCGCAGGCGGGCTCAGATGCAACCCCCGCGCAACCGACACCTGCCACCACGGAAGATCAACCGCGCAAGTAGTTGACCTGATTGGTGCCCCCGGGGTGACTCGAACACCCGGCACGCAGTTTAGGAAACTGCTGCTCTATCCACCTGAGCTACGGGGGCGCTTCCGCTAGTCTACCAGACTACTAGCGCCCGCCCGGGCACAGCATCGCCGGCGGGCGTATACTACGCGGCGCTCGACCGGCCGGTTTCCGCCCGACCGGGGAGAACAGCGGACAACTCCCCACGCAGCGTCAACGGGAAGGAGCACCCATGAGACGAGTGGCTTACGTCGTCATCGGCGGCGCGCTGGCCGCGGCATGCCTGGGCGTGGTGGCCCACGCCCAGCAGGCGGCCCCGCCCTTCGCGACCACCAAGGTCGACGGCACGGACAACGTCTACATCTTCCGTTACGGGAACCACCAGGCGATGTTCGTAGTTACCTCGGCGGGTGTCATCGCCACGGATCCCATCGGCTACGGGCGTCCGCAGGCGGTGACGACGTACGTCGACGAGATCAAGAAGGTTTCGAGCCAGCCGATCAAGTACCTGATCTACAGCCACCACCACTTCGACCACATCGCCGGCGGCAAGCCCTTCAAGGATGCCGGGGCCACCGTGATCGCACACCGGAGAGCGCAGGAGCGCCTGGCCGTGCTCAAGGATCCGCACATCGTGCTGCCCGACGAGTCGATGGACGGCGCCCGCACGATCACGCTGGGTGACACCACGCTGGAGCTGACGTACATCGGTCTCAATCATTCGGACAGCACGATCGTCATGCGGTTACCCAGGCAGAAGCTGATCTTCGCCGTGGATTTCGTCTCGGTGGGGTCGGTGCCGGGACGGGGCATGATCGACTCCTATCCCCTGGAGTGGGAGGAGTCGCTCAAGCGGCTGCTGGCCATGGACTGGGACCGGGTGATCCCCGGCCATCCGGGGCCGGGCGGACGGCTCGGCACCAAGCAGGACGTGCAGAATCAACTCACCTTCCTGCAGGACGCCTCCGCCGCGGTGAAGGCCGAGGCCCAGGCGGGCAAGTGCTGGGATGCGGTCGAGAAGGAGCTGAAGCTGCCGAAATACGAGAGCTGGCCGGGCTACGCGCAGAATCTGCAGTACGTGCTGCGGCGCTACTGCGGGCTCTGGGGCCGCGGTACCTGAGGCACACGCCAGAGGAACACGTAGTGGTCCCGCTCGGCGAGGGGGACCACTACGGTCTTGTCGGGTCCCCAATCGCCCAGGTTGTGCTCGTGGGACACGATGCGGGCGCCGGGGCGTAGCTCGCGGCGCAGCTTGGGCCGCAATCGTAGATTGACGTCGGGCGAGAGGTACAGCGTCACGACCGTGGCGTCGGCCAGGCTGGTGGCGAACAGGTCCTGCTCCAGGAACGTCACCCGATCTGCCACCCCGGCCCGTGCGGCGTTGCGGCGCGCCTCGGCCAGGAGCCGGGGATCCAGATCGACGCCGACGGCCCGGGCGCCGAAGCGCCGGGCGGCCTCGATCACGATCCGGCCATCCCCGCAGCCCAGGTCGTAGACGACATCGTCGGCGCGGACACCGGCCAGCGTAAGCATCTCGTGCACGACGAGCAGATCGCTGGGCACCCAGATCACGTCCAGATGTGGCGGGACCGCCGGGCCCACCTCCGGCCCGGAGACCGGGGCGCACCCCCCTGCCCCGAGGACGACGGCGATCCCCAGTGCCGTGACGAGCCGGCGCGTCGACCCCGAAGCCATCAGAAGAAGTCCGTGGGGTCGACGCCGCGTGCGCGCAGCAGGGCCCGCAGCTTGCGCAGCGCCGCCGCCTCGATCTGGCGCACGCGTTCCCGGGTTAGCCCCAGCGTCTGGCCGATGGCCTTGAGCGTCTCGGGCGGGCCGTCTTCCAGGCCGAAGCGTCGGCGGAGCACCTTGCTCTCGTTGGCGGCCAGATCGTCCAGCACCGAGACGAGCTCGGCGCGCTCATGGAAGAGCCGGGTCAGGGCCGCGCTGGGATCCGCCGTGGGGTCGGCCACCAGGTCGGCCACTCGCCCCTGCTCGGTGAGGGGCATGTCGAGCGACAGGGGCCGCTGGCGCAGCTCTTCGAGCTCCTCCACCTGCTCCCTGGTCGTGCCCAGGGCCTGGGCCAGCTCGTCCGTCGTGGGTGGTCGGCCCAGGTCCTGCGTGAGGCGTTGCTGCGCCTTGACGTAGCGCCCGAGCAGCATCTCCACATGCACGGGCAGGCGGATGAGGCGGGCCTGATTGGCGAGCGCCCGGGTGATGGCATGGCGGATCCACCAGGTGGCGTAGGTCGAGAAGCGCAGGCCGCGCTCGGGCTCGAACTTCTCGACGGCCCGGATCAGACCGAGGTTGCCTTCCTCGATGAGGTCGGGGAGCGGCAGACCACGGTTGAAGTAGCGCCGGGCGACCTGGACGACCAGCCGGAGATTGGCCTCGATGAGCCGGCGCTTGGCCGATTCGTCGCCGGCCCGCAGGCGCCGGGCCAGCTCCTGCTCCTCCTCGCGTGACAGCAGCGGAATGTGCGAGATCTCACGGAGGTAGACGGCCAGATTGGCCCGGCTGGTGTCTCGGGTCTCCAGTCGAGTGTCCTCGTCCTCGGCGTCGACGAGAACGTCGAGGGGCTCATCGGGCACCACCTCTTCCTCGTCACTCACCCGGCCCCTCGTCGTGCCGGTGACCCGCTTCGAGGACGGCGATGCGGGGCGGCAGCGGCATGAAATAGAGGGGGTTGTAGGCGAGGCCACGCTGGCGGATCTCGAAGTGGAGGTGATGGGCGGTGGCCCGGCCCGTCCGCCCGATGCGGGCGATGGTCTGACCCGGCAGCACCCGTTGCCCGACGGCGACCAGGTTGCGGTCGTTGTGCGCGTACACGGTCAGAAAGCCGTTGACGTGCCCGATCTTTACCACCCGCCCGTACTGCTGCTCGAAGCCGCTGGCCACGACGACGCCCCCCGCCGAGGCGAAGACCGGGCCCCGCAGATCGCCCTTGATGTCGACGCCCCGATGCCAGCCGCTCCGCCGGCGGCCGAAGGTGGAGGTGATGTGGCCCTCGGCCGGCCAGACGAAGAGGGGAAGGCGGTCGGCGAGATCGGGGACGGCGAGGACGAGGTTCCGCGGCCGCCAGGGCTCGACGGCAGGCGGAGCCGTGGACCGCTCGGCGCCGAGCGTCGGCGTCGGAATAACCAGCCTCTGGCCGATGCGGATGACGACGCGATCGTGGGGTAGCCGGTTGGCCGTGACGAGCGCCGTGACCGTCACCCCGTACCGCCGCGCGATCCACGTGAGGTTTTCGCCCGGCATCACTTCGTGCACCCGTGCCGGCTGACGGGCCGGCGCTGGCTTGACGGTGCTCGGGGTCGCGGACGCGGCGTGGGTCAGGAGCACGGTGATGGCCACCGCGCCGTGCAGGGCCTGCCGGCAGCCGATCGGGCCGGCCCTCACGGCTCGAACTCCGCGTAGCGGATATCGAAGGCCGCGGGTCGGCCCGTGGAGGCGAGCCAGCGCACATTCACCCGCTCCACGCGAGCCAGGGGCGGTCCCTTTTCCAGATGCTTGACCAGGTCCTCGATCAGCTCGCGCGAGCCTTCGGCCAGGACGCGAAGTCGACGGCCGTCCTTGAGGTTCATCACGTAGCCGGACAACCCCAGCAGCGCCGCCCGGCGTTGGGCGAAGTTGCGGAACCCGACGCCTTGCACGTCCCCCTCGACGACGATCTCCGCGGCAGTGTGCTGTGCGTTCACGGATAACCGAACACCGACGAATGACGACCGCCAACCGGTCGGCGGCGGGCCCCCGGCTGGCGGTCACTGGCTTGGTCGGGGCGAGAGGATTTGAACCTCCGACTTCACGGTCCCGAACCGTGCGCGCTACCAGGCTGCGCTACGCCCCGAAATGCGGAGCCTATTGTACAGGCTCACGGCTCCCAGGCATATCGCCCCACGAATTTCACGAAGGTGCACTCCCCGTGTGGGCTGGTGCGCGTCGTGCCGGCGCTCTTCTCCACGAGCGTCAGCGTCTGGTTGGTCGTGTCACCGACGGGTACCACCATCCGGCCACCCTCGGCGAGCTGCTCGACGAGCGGAGACGGGATCGACGGCGCCCCCGCCGCGACCAGGATCCTGTCGAACGGCGCCTCGTCGGGCCATCCCAGCGTCCCGTCCCCGACCCGGATCCAGACGTTGGTGCACCCCAGGCCGTCGAGCAGGGCCCGGCCCCGGGTGGCCAGGGCGCCGAGCCGCTCGATGGAGCAGACCCGGCGCGCCAACAAGGCCAGGATCGCAGTCTGGTAGCCGGAACCCGTGCCCACCTCCAGTACCTTTTCCTGTCCGGTCAGGTACAACAGCGACGTCATGAGCGCAACGATGTAGGGCTGGGAGATCGTCTGCTGCTCGCCGATCGGCAGCGGGTGATCGCCGTAGGCCCGGTCGCGCAAGGCCTCCTCCACGAAGAGGTGGCGAGGTACCCGGCCCATGGCGTCGAGCACGCGGGCGTCGCTGATGCCGCGGCGCGCGAGCTGCTCCTCGACCATCCGGGCGCGTTCTCGCTCGTAGCGCTCGCGCTCCCAGCCGGCCAGGTCCATCAGAGGATCTACGAGGTCCGGTCGCGGCTGCGCTTGAGCTGGGCGCTCAACGCGCGCGGCCAATCGGTCATCTGGCCGAGCGCACGGTGGGCGGTGAGGTCGAGGTGCACGGGGGACACGGCCACGAAGCCGTCGTGGATGGCCGCCATGTCGGTGCCCTCCAGGGCCTCCCAGCGTGGCTCGCTGCCCCCGATCCAGTAGTGGGTGCGACCGCGGGGATCCTGCTGCTCCACGATTTTCTCCGTGTAGACGCGATGCCCGAGCCGCGTCACGCGCACGCCGCGGGCGACCTGCGGGGGCACGTTCACGTTGAGCAGCGTCTTGGGGGACAGGCCCTCCACCAGCACGCGCGCGGCCACCAGGCGGGCCACCTCTCCGGCCTGGGCAAAGTCTCCGCCGTCGAGCAACGAGATGGCCAGCGAGGCTACGCCCAGGAGCGTGCCCTCCATGGCGGCGGACACCGTTCCCGAGTATGTGACATCGTCACCGAGGTTCGAGCCGTGGTTGATACCGGACGCCACCAGGATCGGCCGCTCGGGCAGGAAGCCCAGGACGCCGAGGTTGACGCAGTCGGACGGCGTGCCGTTCACGGCGAACCAGCGGTCACGGAGCCGGGTGACCCGCAGCGGACGGTGCAGCGTCAGGGCGTGGCCGCAGGCGCTCTGCTCGCGCTCGGGCGCGATGACGTAGACCTCGCCGAGATCGTCCAGGGCGGCGGCGAGCGCGGCGAGGCCTTCGGCATGGGCCCCGTCGTCATTGGTGACCAGGAGAACGGACATTCAGAAGGTGGTGAAGTGGTCGGGGCGACTGGATTCGAACCAGCGACCCCAGGACCCCCAGTCCTGTGCGCTACCGGGCTGCGCCACGCCCCGACCGCCAAGGAGGTATGGTCCCAGAAAGTCCGCGACGCTTCAAGACGTCAGCCGCGCGCGCAGCGACGTGAGGCGGTCGCGGGTGCGGCGGAGCACGGCGGCGTAGGCGGCCTCTTTGAGGCCGAGCTGCAGCTGATCGACCCGGCGGGCCTCGGCCAGCAGCCGCTTCTTGGCGCCCTCCAGGGTGAGCCGCTCGTCGTAGAGCAGGGCCTTGATGCGCATGATCAGGTCGACGTCACGCCGCCGGTAGATCCGCTGGCCCGCGGGGTTCTTCTTGGGACGCAGGAGCTTGAATTCGAGCTCCCAGTAGCGAAGGACGTAGGCGGGGATGCCGGTCATCCCCTCCACCTCGCCGATGCGGTAGTAGAGCTTCTCGGCTGGCTCGACCGTCACGCCGACTGACTGTTGATTCGTTGCTTGAGCCCTTTCGACGGCTTGAAGGTCAGCACCTTGCGGGCGGTGATCTCGATACTGTCGCCGGTCTGGGGGTTGCGTCCGCGCCGGGATGCCTTGGACCGGATCCGGAAGTGCCCGAACCCAACGATCTTCACGTCCTCGCCCTTCTCGAAGCACCGGAAAATGATGTCGAAGACCGATTCCACGACCGAGGCGGCGTGCCGCTTGGAGAGTCCGTGGGCCGAGACGGAGTTGACCAGATCGTTCTTCGTCACAGCGACCGCTCACCTCCTCCTCGGGTCACCGGTTGCCCCTGGCTATGTACGGCCGGTACCCCTTCCCCTCCAGCTCCTTGGCCACGGCCAAGGCCGCCGCCCGATCGGGGAAGCCACCGACACGCACGCGATGGTAGGCGTCGGCGCCGGCGGCGGTGGAAGGCGCCACCGCGCTGCTGGCCTCGCCCCGGCCGGCCCGGCGCACCTGGACTTGCAGTCCATCGGTGGCG
The DNA here is from genome assembly GCA_050731715.1 of Candidatus Rokuibacteriota bacterium. Lineage (GTDB taxonomy): Bacteria > Methylomirabilota > Methylomirabilia > Rokubacteriales > CSP1-6 > 40CM-4-69-5. The sequence continues at coordinate 7,314 of JBOHPM010000018.1, read as the reverse complement.
AGGTCACGGGACAGGGCCACTGCCTCCCGCAGCGACAGGCTGGGCTTGATGACGGCTCCCCCGGCGACCGCGTCGCCGTTGAGTCCCTTGGCGCTGAGCTTGGCCGTGAGCTCGGTCGGCGGCATGCCGGAGACGAACACGTTGTAGCGGTCACCGGCCTCGCCGGTGGCGGTCGACGTCGCAGCCGGTGACGTGGCGGGTGCCCCCTTGCGCCTGACCGATTCTGTCACCGAGTAGTTCTCGGCGCGCAGGCGCTCGGCCAGACGCTGGGCGGTCGTAGCGTCACGGAACGCCCCCACTTGCACCCAGTAGGCACCACCACGGCCGGGCTTGTCCGTGGATTTGTCCACGCCCTTGGCTGCGAGGGCCTTGCTGGCCGGCTCGGCCGGCGCGAGCGGCGGAGGCTCCTTCGCCACCTCGGCCGGCGGCGCGGGCGATGGCTGCGAGACTGACGGGGTCGGCGCCGCGGATGGCGGCACCGCCTGCTCGGCCGGCGTCGGGCTTGGGCTCGGCGGCGCCGGCGGCATGGCTGGCGTGGGGCCTGGGGCCAGCTTGACCGACGCAGCTTGCCGCGTCGGCGGCGCGTTGACCATGTCGAGGACGTGCGGCACGGCCAGCACGGCGATGACTCCCAAGACCACGATCACGAGCAGCACACGAAACCACATCGCGGACAGGATCGAGCGCGGCTCTTCGGGGTCGTCCCGATCGTCGGTGGGCGTCATGCGCGTCATCTTAGCATAGGAGCAGTCGTTTTCTCCCTTCTCCGAACACTCAGCGCCGCAGCCGCCGGCGGCGGGGACCGACCGCCTGCCGGAAGGCTAGCCGGATGGGCGAGCCCGCGAACCCGTGGGCCTGCCGGAGCGCGTTGACCAGGTAGCGCGAGTAGGAGAAGTGAACGTCCCGTGGCCGATTGACGCGTACGGCGAACGTGGGGGGGCCGGTGGCCACCTGGTCGGCGGACTGCAGCGTCAGGGGAACGCCGCTGACGGAGTAGGGACGCCGCACGAGCGCCTGGCGGAGCGTCTCGGTGACCGTCCCCGTCGGCACTCGCCGGCGTGCCTCATGGGCGACGATGTCGATGGCGGCGAAGAGATCGACGATTCCGGCCGCCTTCGTGGCCGACGTGAAGCAGATGGGCGCGTAGTCGAGAAAGGGCAGACGCTCGCGGATCTGCTCGACGACCTCGGCCCGGCGGACGGTCCCCGGGGGGACCAGATCCCATTTGTTGACGACGATCACCGAGGCCCGCCCCGCTGCGTCGGCGTAGCCCCCGATGTGGGCGTCCTGGGCGGTAAGGCCCTCGGACGCATCGAGGACGAGGACGGCCACCTGGCCCCGCTCGAGCCCCTTGAGGGCCATCACCACGGCCAGCTTCTCCAGGGGCTCGCTCACGCGGCCCTTGCGCCGGATGCCGGCAGTGTCGATCAACACGTAGGGTCGATCACCGTACACGAGCTCGGTGTCCACGGCGTCGCGAGTCGTTCCGGGCGTGGAGTGCACGAGGACGCGTTCGGCCCCCAGGATCGCGTTGACGAGGGACGACTTGCCCACGTTCGGCCGGCCGATGATCGTGACCCGGACCGGAGTGTCGGCAGTGGCCGTCGGCGCCGTGTCGGCGCCGGGCGCGCGGGCCCGAACGGCCTCCAGCATCTCGGCCACCCCGCGTCCGTGCTCGGCCGAGACGGGGATGGGCCCGCCCAGGCCCAGCCGGTAGAGCTCGCCCAGCGCCGGCTCCTGGCCGGCGCCATCCACCTTGTTGGCGACGAGCACCACCGGTCGGCCCGAGCGGCGCAGGATGGCGCCGATCGCCTCGTCCAGGGCGGTGACACCCTCGCGGACGTCGACCACCATCAGCACGAGATCCGCCTCCCTCACCGCGGTGAGGACGTGGCGACGCACGCCTTCGACCAGCGGCTCCCGGGAGGAGGGGTCGAAGCCGCCGGTGTCCACCACGGTCGCCCGCCAGCGCTCGAGCTCCACCTGGCCGTAGAGCCGATCGCGGGTGACGCCGGGCACGTCACGCACCAGCGCTTGCCGGCGGCCGACCAGGCGGTTGAAGAGGGACGACTTGCCCACGTTCGGCCGGCCGACGATCGCGATCACCGGCCGCAACGCCCCGGGGACCGACGACGCGGCTGGCCGGCTCACGCGCCGCCCAGCGCTTTCAAGAGGCCTCGCGCCGTCGGCTCCACGACGCGGACGCTGACGCCCAGGTCGCGGGCGAGGTCGGCCGGGGTGAGATCGTCGAGGAAGACGCCATCGCTGTCGCGCACGGCGACGGATGGGAGCAACACTTCCTCACCGAGGTCGGTCTGGTCGGCGAGGTGGCGCTGGATGTCCCGACCCGTCAACAGGCCGGCGACGCCGATGGTCCGGCCGAAGAAGTCGTTGGGCACCGTCACCACGCGGGCGGTCAGCCCATCGGCAGCCAGCGGCGCGAGCAGGCGGGCCAGGCGTGACCCGTAGAGTTGCCCGCTGACCAGGGTCACGGTCCGTGGCCGGCGGACGACGACTCGGCGCTCCGCACGCTCGAGGTCGTCCTCGAAGCGGCGCACCAGGCCGACGCCGTCCTCGGCGATCGGGAATCCCTCGTAGGCGGCGGCCTCGGGCAGCCGGCGATCGGCCAGCAGGTAGATCTCGTCGGCGAGGAAGACGAAGCGGGTGCCCAGCCGGGCCAGGAAGCGCGCCTGCCAGGCGGCGACCGTGTCGAGCAGGTCGCGCGCCTCGTCCGCGGTCAGGAGCCGCAGCGCGGGCAGACGCTCGCGGTGCCGGGTGAGGCCGACCGGGACGATGGCGACGGTGGCCACCTGAGGGTAGAGGAGAGTCAGGTCGAGCACCGTCCGCTCGAGGTGCGCGCCATCGTTGAGGTCCGGGCAGAGCACGATCTGCGCGTGCATTCGGATCCCCGCGGCGGCCAGCCGGGCCAGGCGGGGCAGGATCTCCCCTGAATGCCGCGGGCGGCCGAGCAAGCGGTGACGGAGCACGGGATCGGTGGCGTGCACCGAGACGTAGAGCGGCGACAGCCGTTGGGACTCGATCCGGCGCAGCGCCGCCTCGTCCAGATCGCTGAGCGTGATGTAGTTGCCATGCAGGAACGACAGCCGGAAGTCGTCGTCCTTCACGTAGAGGCTCCGGCGGAGCCCCTTGGGGTTCTGGTGGATGAAGCAGAACACGCAGGCGTTGGCGCAGGTGGCGATGTCCCGGGGCCGCGGGGGCACGAGTTGCACGCCCACGTCGCCGGCGCGCCGGCGCAGGGTCAGGATGCTCGTCGTCTCCTGCCGGGCGACCGTGAGGCGCAGCTCGTCGTCGGCCCCGTAGAACTGGAAGTCGATGGCATCGCGCAAGGCCTGTCCGTTGATGGCGAGAATCCGGTCGCCCGGCTGCAGCCCGGCCGTGGCGGCGTCGGAGCGCCGGCGGACCGAGGCCACGACTACCCCGTCAGCCGTCTCGCCCTCAGGAGCGCAGGGATTCTTCATGCTCGTCCCGCTCGGCCGTGTGCAGGAAGCGCATCCCCTGCACCAGGTACTGGCAGCCCGAGTAGATCGTGAAGATCGCCGCCAGCCACATCGCCGCCTGCAAGGCGGGCTCGACGGCGAGATAGCGCGCCACCAGGCCCAGCAGGACCGTGACGATCTGGAAGAAGGTGGCGGCCTTGCCGGCGCGCGTCGGGCGCGGATCGATCCGAATCCCCACGATGTGCACGAGCAGCGCGCCGACCACCAGGATCACGTCCCGGCTGATCACCACGGCGGCAATCCAGAACGGCAGCGTCCGGAGATAGGTCAGGGTCACGAACGACGCCGTGAGCAGGAGCTTGTCGGCGATGGGATCCAGGAACGCTCCCAGTCGGCTGGCCATGCCCCGGCGGCGGGCCACCCAGCCGTCGAGGAGATCGGTGAACGAGGCCAGGGCAAAGACGATCAGGGCCCACCCCGGCCGGCGGTAGACCAGCAGCGTGATGAAGACCGGGATCAAGAGAATCCGGAGAACGGTCAACCAGTTGGCCAGGCCCATGACTACCGCTCAGTGTACCCGGGCCACCTTGTACGGCGCGAGTGTGACCTCCAGCGCCGGCGGCAGGGTCACCTCCAGTACCACGTGCTCACCCTCGTCGGCCCGGCCGACCACCCGTCCCCGGTTGTAGCAGAGAGCCAGCGTACCCCCGTCGCGGTGGGGGATTCGCAGCCGGACGGTCCCGGCGGGTCGCAGGCTGGCGGCCAGGGCCGCCCGCAGCCGGTCGAGCCCCTCGCCGCTCACCGCGGAGACGGCCACGCCGCCCCGCGCGTCCAGCAAGCGATCCACGACGTGCCGGGCCTCGAGCCGGTCGACCTTGTTGAGGACGAGCACCGTGGGCCGATCCCCGACCGCGAGCTCGTCGAGCAGGGATTCCACCGCCGCCATGTGCTCCTCGAGCGCGGGATGGCTCGCGTCCACCACGTGCACGAGGACGTCGGCATCGGCCAGCTCCTCGAGCGTTGCCCGAAAGGCCGCCACCAGCTCGTGGGGCAGCTTGCGGATGAAGCCCACCGTATCGGTGAGGATGAAGGGGGGCTGGCCATCGCCGTTCACGCGGCGGGCCGCGGGATCCAGGGTCACGAAGAGACGGTCGGCGGCCACCAGACGTGCCCCGGTCAAGCGGTTCATCAGGGTCGTCTTGCCGGCGTTCGTATAGCCGACCAGGGCGATGACGGGCAGGCCGGCGCGCCGGCGGCCCTCCCGGTGGATGCGCCGATGCACGCGCACGTGCTCGAGCTCACGGCGGATCCGCATCACGCGGCGCCGGATGACCCGGCGGTCGGACTCGAGCTGGGTTTCCCCGGGTCCCCGCGTGCCGATGCCGCCCCCGAGGCGCTCGAGGTGGGTCCACTGCCCGACCAGGCGCGGGAGCAGGTAGGTGAGCTGGGCCAGCTCCACCTGGAGCTTGCCCTCGCTGGTCCGGGCCCGCTGGGCGAAGATGTCGAGGATCAGCGCGGTACGGTCGATCACCTTGAGGCCGAGGGCCTGCGAAAGGTTGCGCTCCTGCACGGGCGTGAGCGCGTCGTCGCAGATCATGAGGTTCGCGCCGGTCGCTCGCGCCGCCTGGGCGATCTCGTCGACCTTGCCCCGCCCGAAGTAGAGGGCCGGCATGGGCGCTGCCCGCTCCTGGACGATACGGTGCACGACCGAGGCGCCCGCCCCGACGGCCAGAGCTTGCAGCTCGTCGAGCGACTCCCCGACCTCCCAGCGTCGCTGGGCGGGCAGCCTCAGGGCCGCGATCACGGCCCGCTCCCGACCGTCGGCGCGGGGCCCGCCGTTGCGGCGGCCGTTCACCTGATCAGACCTCCCTCGCGGAGCCGTCGCTCGATGATCGCCGCCGCGCCCTCGGGTCCGCCGGCCAGTCCCAGGTCCAGCCACTGCACGTCGGGCTCGCGGGCGAACCAGGTCCACTGCCGGCGCGCGTAGCGCATCGTGTCTCGCTGCATCAGGCGCAGCGCGTCGCCCGCAGCGAGGGTGCCTTGCACGACCTGCACGAACTGCCGATAGCCGATGCCCTGCATCGCCGGCAGCGTGGGATCGTAGCCGCGACCGAGGAGGCCGCGGACCTCTTCGGCGAGCCCGGCCGCCACCATCACCGCCGCCCGGTCGGCCAGCCGTCGGCGCAGCGCCGCCCGCTCCATCGTCAATCCGACGTACACGGCGTCATAGGACGACGCGGGTTGCGCCCAGCGCACTTGCTCGCTCGCCGCGGCCCCTTGAACCCGGAAGCGCTCCAGGGCGCGCACCACCCTCACCTCGTCATTGGGATGCAGGCGCCGGGCCAGCTCGGGCGCTTCGTGGAGGAGTCGGGCATGCAGAGCGGTTCGTCCCTCGCGAGTGGCCAGGGCGGCGAGCTCTCGGCGGAACCCGGGATCTGCCGGCGGCGCCGGATCGAGGCCGCGCAGCAGCGCCCGGATGTAGAAACCCGTCCCGCCCACGACGGCAGGCAGATGGCCGCGCTCATGGATGTCGGCCACGAGGGCCTGGGCGTCGGCGTGGAAGCGCGCGGCGTGATACCGGTCGTCGGGATCGACGACGTCGATGAGGTGGTGGGTGACGGCCCGGCGCTCCGCGGGCGAGGGCTTGCCGGTGGCGAGGTCCATGCCCCGATAGACCTGTCGGGAGTCGGCGCTGATGACCTCGAGCGGTACCCGCGCGGCGAGGGCGACGGTGGTGGCCGTCTTGCCGACCCCGGTCGGCCCCGCGATGACGAGAAGCGAACGCTTCATCCGTGGGCCTTATGCTACCAGACCCGCCGGACCTCCCGCCGGATGTCCCCGAGCGAGATGCGGCTCATGGTCGGCCGCCCGTGAGGACAGAAGTACGGGGTCGCGGTGGCGACCAGCTCGGCCAGCAGGTGATCCATTTGCTCGCGCTCCAGGGGCGTGTTGGCTTTGATGGCGGCGCGGCAGGCGACGAGGGCCAGGGCCCGGTCCTCGGCGGGCTCTCCCGCCTTGACGGTGGCCAGCTCGTCCACCATGGCTTCCAGGAGCCGGCGGGGCTCGTCGCCCGCGAGCAGGCCGGGGACCGCGCGCAACAGCACCGTGTCGCCCCCGAAGCCCTCGAAGGCGAAGCCGAGCTGCTCCAGCGTCGGGCGCGACCGCTCCAGCAGCACCAGCGCGGCCGGGGTCAACGCCAGAGGCTCGGGAAAGAGCAAGGCCTGCGCGGGCCGGCGGCCCGCCGCCACCTCGGCCTGGAGCCGGTCGAAGAGCACGCGCTCGTGCGCGGCATGCTGGTCGACGAAGAACACTTCCGTGTCCGAGACCGCGACGATGAAGGTGTCCTGGGCCTGCCCGAGCACGCGGCCCAGTCCCACGGCCGGATAGGGCTGGATCGTCTCCGCGAAGAGTGGCGGCTGTCCACCGGGCTCCCCGGGCATCGGCGCGGCGAGGCTCGACGTCCCGGTGAGCTTGACCGCGGGCACGACCGTGCGCTGGCGCAGGGCCTCGCCGACGGCCACCGCCAGCACCTCGTGGACCAGCCGCGGGTGGCGAAAGCGCACCCACGCTTTCGTGGGGTGGACGTTGACGTCGACGTCGGCGAGCGGGAGCGTGAGGGCCAGGGCCGCCAGGGGAAACCGGTCACGCGGCAGCAGGGGCCGATAGGCCTCGATCACCGCCTGGAAGAGGGCCGGGTCACGGACCGGGCGACCGTTGACGACGACCACGACGTCGTCACGGCTGCCGCGGGTGAGATCGGGCGGCGCGGTCACACCGCGCACCTGCACGCCCTGCTCGTGCCGCTCGACTTCGAGCAGGCGCCCGGCGAGGTCCCAGCCCCAGAGCGCGGCGGCCC
>JBOHPM010000017.1:0-16095 GCA_050731715.1 Candidatus Rokuibacteriota bacterium | reverse complement strand
CGAACCGCGATCCGTAGAAACTCGCGCCACGGTTGCATCGTCCGGATGCTACGCGCAGCCGATTCCCAGTGTCAAGCGACCGATCGCCCTCAACGCTCGGTAACACCTATTTCTGAGGCATCACGGCGACGAAGGTTGCCCATGATCGCCCAGACGCCACGATCTCAGTGGGATGGAGACGGCGCGACCGGCCGGAGCGCCGCCCGGATCACCGCCACGGCTGAGGTCACGAACAGGGCGGCGATGCCGAGGCCGATGGCGATGTCGGGCCATGCCGAAGCCGTCAGAGCGACCCCCAGGGCAGCCAGGAGCACGCCGGCGTTCGCGATCACATCATTTCGTGAGCAGAGCCAGACCGATCGCATGTTGACATCGTCGGCTCGGTGGCGCCACAGGAAGAACAGCACCGACGCATTCGCCGCCAGCGCGAGCAGCCCCACGCCGGACATGAGACCGGCGCTCGGGGTCACTCCCCGTGCCAGCTTGATTCCGACTTCGACCAGGATACCCGCCCCGAACGCCGCCATGATGCCACCCTTGAGCAGGGCGGCCCTGGCTTGCCATACCGCGCCGCGGCCGATCACGTACAGGCTGAACCCGTACACGATGGCGTCGCCGAGCATATCGGCCGAATCGGCAAGCAGCGCGGTCGAGTGCGCGACCAACCCGGCGGCCAGCTCCACCAGGAACATGGCCACGTTGATCGCCAGCACCACGCGGAGCACGCGGCGCTGACGATCGTGGATGGGGCGCACGTCGCAGCAATCCTTCACGCGAATAGTCTACACGGCTCCCCACGCGACTTCCCCAGCGATTAGACTACCGCGCTCCACCCTCCATCGCTTTTCCGTATTTGATGAGCACGTCGCCCATCGCCTTGAGCATCTCGCCGCGCATCTGCATCATCCGCGGCGACTCGGACTCTCCGCCCATCATCCCCATCATCGGCATCATCCCACTGCCGCCCATCGCGCCCCCCATCATCGGGCACATCCCGCCCGGCATGGGCGTCTGGTGACCTGGACCGCTCATACCAGGCTGAGCGGGCGTCTGCTGGGCGAGGGCGGCACCGGCCGCCAAGACCAGGGCGATCACTGTGACGCCAACCAACCGCTTCATGAGGGCCTCCTGTTCGTCAGATCCTCGTCAACCGGCCGGACTGGATCAGATCCACGAGGACGTTCCACTCGGCCGCCTTCAGGACGGCGAGGTTCCCCGCCTCACCGATCCGAACCTCGTCGCCTGCGATCTCGACTTCGGGACACGAGGTGCACCCCGGACACAGTGACATCTTCACCCTCTCCATGCTGATCCCCCTTCCTGATGCGCTCGATGTTCGGGCACACGGCGTCCCCCGCGAGGCGGCGAGCACGCCAGCCTGTTAGCAGGGCTTGAAGACTGTCCTGGATTGCCTCGAGGGCTGAACGTTGCTGATCGAGTTCCTCGACTTTTCGGCGTACCAGGTCGCGGATGTGCCTGCAGGGCGGACGCCCTGCTTCCCTGATCGCGACGATCTCCTTGATCTCCCCAAGCGTGAAGCCCAGCCGCTGGGCCTGCCGCACGAACGAGAGCACCGCCAGCGTGTCGATTCCGTAGATGCGGTAGCCGGCCGCGGTGCGGCGGGCCGCAGGCAGGATCCCGGCCGCCTCGTAAAGCCGCAACGCCTTGCGGCTCGCGCCGCTCCGCTTGGCGATCTCACCGATGAGGAGACCGTCGCCAGCCATGACCCGAGGCTACACCTGGCCCCCGAGGTCAAGGTCAAGAGCCTTCATCATCCTCCCGCTCGCGTCTTCGCCGCCTCGGCACGGAGGAAGAAGCTTCCCTCCGTCACTACCTTCTCGCCGGGCTTCAGTCCCTCCAGAACCGTGAAGAAATCCCCCACCCGCTCGCCGAGCTTGACCGGCCGCTCGGTGAACTTGCCCTCCTCACCGTCGGCAGGCAAATATACGACCGTACGATCGCCCACGGCCTGAACGGCGGCCCTCGGTACCACCGTTATCCGCTGTGCGCCCCCGGATTCGAAGCCGACAATCACGAACATGCCGAGCCTGAGCTGACCGGTCCGGTTTGAGACCTCGACCCGGACCTTGGCCGTCCGCGTCGCCGGCTCGACCCGTGGGTCGATGTAGGCCACCCGCCCGCGCAACGGCGCGTTCGGTGCCGACGGGATAGTGACGCTCGCGCCCGCCCCTATCCGCACAGAGGCAAAGTCTTTCTCGTAGAGGTCGCCAATGACCCACACCGAGCTGAGATCGGTCACGACAAACAGCTCCTGCCCGGCGCCCACGACCTGGCCCGTGTTCACAGCGCGGGCAATGACGACACCGTTCGCAGGAGCCGGCACCGTGACCTCCGCGACAACCTGCGAGGCGTTGTCGAGCGTGCCGACACGGTCCGGGGATAGGCCGAGCAGCAACAGACGCTGCCGAGCTGCCGCGACCTCTGTCTCATGGGCGGCGTGGATGGCAGTGACCTCCTCCAGCTCCTGGCGGCTCGCCGCGCCGAGCTCGACGAGCTTCTGCGTGCGCTGGAGCTTTTGATGGTCCGCCTGGAACATCGCCCGCATCGAGAGGTACTTCATCTGGGCATCCGCGAGATCCGAACTGAAGATCACGGCCAGCGGCTGCCCGCGCTGGACCGAGGTGCCCAGCTCGACTGACACCTGGCGGACGATGCCGCCCACCAGTGCGTTGACTTTCGTGTCGCGGTACGCGTTGGACATCACCGTCGCGGGCACCGTGAGCACGGCTCCCCCGCGCTGGCTCTTGATCTCGGCGGTCTTGATCCCGACCCGTTCCATGGCGTCCGGCGTCAGCGACACCTCGACTGGCTCGTGGCCCGGCGCCCCGGCCTGCTCCCCCACCGAGCCGCCGACCGGCGTGCCAGGCATAGAGCTCGGAGGGCTCGTTTGACCACCGCCGGCCGACTTCTGCTCCGCGCTGCGGCCGATCACGCCGGCCACCCGGCCGCTCATCGTCGCCTTGGAAGCGCGTCGTTCCGCCCAGATCACCCCGCCGATCAGGCCGATGACGACAAGGGTGAGACCGAGGACGATGAGCAGACCGATTCTCCTGGCGCTTCTTTGCGGCTCGTAATCATCAGCCGCTTCGTCGATGAACTCGTCGTTGCGCTCCATGACGCCTCCTGCGTCAGCGGCTCGGCGCTCCGACGACGCGCTCGATCTCCACCGCGGCATCGTAGACTTGCCTCAGCGCTTCCGTGTAGCCATGCTCGATATCGATGTACCGACGCTGCTCGGCGATGACGTCGAGCAGCGTCGTTCGCCCGAGCTCGTACGTTCGGCGGACAATGTCCAGGTTACGGCGGGCCACCTCGCGCACGCCGCGCTCGTAGATCTGCAGCGACCGCTGGGCCGCCTCGTACTGCGTGAAGGCGGCGCCCACTTCCTGTCGCGCCATCAGCTCCATGAACTCCAGCCGGCGCTCGGCGGCGCGCGCCTCCGCCTCGGCGGCGGCGATGTTGCCCTGGTTCCGGTTGCGGACCGGGAGGGTGATGGTCAAGCCGGCGCCGAAGTAGTGGAACACGTCCTGGATCGGCCGTGTCGCACCGCTGGCGGTGAGCCCGTTCAGGTTGAACCCGAAGTCCTGGCGCTGGTAGCTCACGTTGACGCTCGCGTCCCACCGGCCTTCGGCCTGCTCCTTCTGGATCCTGGCCCCCGACGCTGCCGCTTCCGCTCTCGACGCCACCAGATCGGGCCGCCTCTCAAGTGCTTGCCTCTGCGCCTCGGTGCGTTCGGGCACGCTCCTCGATGGTGCCAGTTCGCCCCGCAACGAGAAGGCGGCATCGGGCGCCATCCCGGCCATCGCCTTCAGCTGCAGCGTGGCGACCTCGATCCGGCTCGCTTGCATCTCGCGGGCCGCCTCCAGCCGGTTCACCTCGACCAGCATCAGGTTTTCCTCGAGCGGCGGTGAGGCGCCCTGTCGGACCCGGTCTTGCACGAGCCTCAGGGCATCGCGGTTCGCGCGCAGCAATTCATCGGTCACAGTGAGGTTCCGGGTGCCGGCGAAGTACTCGCCGGCCTTCAGACGAACCTCGGAGGCCAATCGCCGCTCGCGGTCGAGCACCTGGGCCCGCTTCATCTGCAGCTCGCGCTCGGCGACGGCGACACGCGCCTCCTTCCGGCCGCCGCGGTCGAGGGGGACGGTGACACCAATCATCACATTGTTGTCCGGGCCGAGCGCCTTCTGGCCGCCGAGGTCGAGCATCGGGTTCGGGCGCAGGCCCGCCTGCTGCACCCGTCCCATGGCGGCGTCGACCTCCGCCCGCGCCCCCCGGAGTTCGGGGTTGTCGGCGATCGCGCGGGCTACCAGCTGGTCCAGGGTCAGATCGATCTCGGCGGCTGCCGGTTGGCCGCGGGTGCCTCCCGGGGCGTGGGCCAAGGCGACAACCGCGCCGAAGATGAACAACCGCTCCACGGCCCGCATGGCGCTACCGAACAGGGACCGAGAACTTCGCCGATCCCTTGCCGGCCGGACCGTCCCAGGTCACCGTGACCTGGCGGGCGCCGGTGTCGGGAAACTCGATGGTTCCGCGATACCGGCCGGGCCCGTCCGGCGTGAGCGTCGCGCTCGCGACCATCGGCGCCATCCCGGGCATGTTCATGCTCGTGCCGAGCGTCACCTTACCCGCCTCGACGGGCTTCTTGTCGGTGGCCGAGGCCAGCTCGAGCACGAAGGTGTTCTTGCCCTGCTTCCACTGCCCGGACTCGTTCTTGAGCGTGACGACCACGTCTTTGGTCTTCTGGGTCGCGATCGTCTTCTCCTGGGCCCCGGCCGGCGCCCCCAGCAGCAGGACCATCGCCACACCGATCACCGCTACGATTCCGTGCCGCTTCATCCGGTGGTTCCTCCTCTCGTCTTCTCGTGCGTCACTCTGTGGCTCCCAGCGCAGGCCGGCGGCGCATCGCCGCCTGGCGCGCTTCCCGCTCGGCACGCTGCAGCTCGCGTTCTCGCAGCCAGTGGAAGATCACCGGCGTCACGATCAGGACGAGCCCCAGCGAGCTGACCATCCCACCCAGCACCGGCGTGGCCAGCGGCTTCATGACCTCCGCGCCGGTCGAGGTGCTCCACATGATTGGCAGCAGGCTCGCCACCACCGTGGAGACCGTCATCACCTTGGGGCGGAGCCGCAGCAGCGCGCCTTCCTTGACGGCTTCGAGCAGCGCCTCGCGCGTGAGCCGCCCGCCCAGCGCCTCGCGCTTCTGGGCGACGGCCTCCTCGAGATAGATGACCATCACCACCGCGGTCTGCACGGCGGTGCCGAAGAGCGCGATGAAACCGACCCAGACGGCGACGGAGAAGTTGTAGCCCAGCGCGTAGAGCAGGTAGATCCCCCCGGCGAGGCCGAACGGGACAGCGAGCAGAACCTGCGCGGCGTCCAGGAACGAGCGGTAGGTCAGGTAGAGCAGGACGAAGATCACCACCAGCACGATGGGGATCACGATCTGAAGCCGCTGGCGGGCCCGGCGCTCGTTCTCGTACTGGCCGCTCCACTCGATGTAGGACCCTTGCGGGAGCGGGACCGTCTCGGCAACCACCCGGCGCGCGTCCTCGACGAAACTGCCGACATCCCGGCCGCGGACGTTGAGCAGAACCGTGACCACGAGCAGCCCATTCTCGCTCGAGATCATGGCCGGGCCGGCCACGGGGCGAATCTCGGCCATCTGGGCGAGCGGCACTTGTGTGCCGTTGGGCCCCGTGACGAGCACGCTGCCCAACGCTTGAGGATCCGCGCGGTATTGCGAGGCGTAGCGGACACGGACGGGAAAGCGCTGCCGGCCCTCGATGGTCAGCGTGAGGTTCGTTTCGCCCACCGCGGTCTCGATGACGTCCTGGATGGCGCCGACCGTGATCCCGTAGCGGGCGGCCGCCTCCCGGTTCACACGGATGTCGAGGTACGGCGCCCCGGTGACCTGCTCGGGATAGACATCGACGGCGCCCGGGATGCCCCGCAGGGCGTCCGCCACGGCCCGGGCCCGCTCCTGCAGCACGTTGAGGTCGTGACCGAACACCTTCACGCCCACCTCGGACCGTATGCCCGTGGTGAGCATGTTGATGCGGTTGATGATCGGCTGCGTCCAGATGTTCGAGACGCCCGGCATCGTCGTCGCCTCGTCCAGCTCCGCGATGAGTTTCTCGCGCGTCATTCCGGCCCGCCATTCGGACTCGGGCTTGAGGTTCACCACTGTTTCGGTCATGTTGACGGGTGCCGGGTCCGTCGACGTCTCGGCGCGGGCGATCTTCGCCACGACGGAGGCGACTTCCGGTGCGTTCTGGATCGCCGCGTTTTGCTTCTTGGCGATCTCGACGGCCTGGGGCAGCCCGATGGCCGGATCCGTGACCGGCATGAACATGAGGTCGCCCTCGTTCAGCGGCGGCATGAATTCCCGGCCGATCCGCGGCGCCAACCCGAGGGCGCCGGCGACGACGAGGACGGCCACGCCGAGCGTCACGATGCGGTGGCGCAGGGCGAAGTCGAGCAGCGGCCGGTACGCCCACACCAGGGGCCGCATCACCGGGTTCGCCTCTTCGCCGCGGACCCGGCCGCCGATCAGCAAGCTGCATAACACCGGGACCAGCGTCACCGACAGCACGGTCGCGCCGATCATGGCAAAGGTCTTGGTGTACGCCAGGGGATGGAACAGCTTGCCCTCCTGGCCGGTCAGCGCGAACACGGGCAGGAACGCCAGGATGATGATGGCCAGCGAGAAGAAGATGGGCCGGCCGACGAGCCGGGTGGCATCGAGCACCGTCTCGAGGACCCGGCGGCGGTGGCGGGGGTTGACGCTTCGCTTCTCCATGTAGCGGAAGGCGTTCTCCGTCACCACGATGGCGGCGTCCACGAGAACGCCGATGGCGATGGCAATGCCGGCCAGCGACATGATGTTCGAGCTGATGCCGAGATAGCGCATGAAGAGAAACGCGGTGAGCACCGCGAGCGGCAGCGGCAGCGTCACGATGAGGACCGAGCGCAGGTGAAGGAGGAAGACGATGTTGACGATCGTCACCACGACCGTCTCCTCGATGAGGGCGCGCCGGAGCGTGTCCACGGCGCGCTCGATGAGCGCGGAGCGGTCATAGAAGGGCACGATGCGCACGCCCGGGGGCAGCCCCACCTGCAGCGCCTGAATCTTTCCCTTGACCCGCGCGATGACGTCCACCGTACTCACGCCGTATCGCGCCACGACCACTCCACCCACCGCCTCCTCGGTGCCCTTCACCAGCGCCGCCGCCCGGAAGGCGTCGCCGATCTTGACTTCGCCCACCTGGCGGACGAACACCGGCACGCCGTTTTCGGCGCCGACCACGATCTGCTCGACGTCGCGGACGCTCTCGATCAACCCGAGCCCGCGCACCACCGACCACGCGCCCGCCGCCTCCACCACGTTGCCGCCGACGTTGCGATTGCTCCGCATGACGGCGTCGGTCACGGCCGACAGCGGGATCCGGTAGGCGCGGAGGCGCGCAGGATCCACGTCGATCTGGTACTGGCGGACGACCCCCCCCACGGTCGCCACCTCCGCCACGCCGGGCACGGCGTTGAGCTGATAGCGAATGAACCAGTCCTGGATCGATCGGAGATCGCGGAGTGAGTGCCCCTGGCCCTCGACGGTGTACCAGAAGACGTGGCCGACGCCGGTGGCGTCCGGCCCGAGCGTCGGCACCGCCCCGGCCGGCAGCGCTTTGGTCAACAAGTTGAGGCGCTCGAGCACGCGCGAGCGGGCGAAGTAGAGATCCACGTGATCCTCGAAAATCACGTTGATCATCGAAAACCCGAACGCTGAGGACGACCGGACGACCCGCACTCCGGGAAGCCCCTGCAGGCTGACCGTCAGCGGATAGGTGATCTGATCCTCGACCTCCTGCGGCGATCGCCCGGACCAGTCGGTGAAGACGATCACCTGGTTGTCGGAGAGGTCCGGGATCGCATCGATCGGCGTCGTGAGCAGCGCCCAGTACCCCCACCCGGCGATCAGGACAAAGAACGCGATCACCAGGAAGCGATTCCGGAGCGACAGCTCGATCAGCCAGTTGATCATCGGTGGCCGTCGCTACGCCGCGGGGCAGTCATCGGCGCTGCGAATGAGGCTCGACCTTCAGCCACCGCTCGATCACCTGCTGGACAGCAGCGGCGTCGCGGGCCTGGACGACCGATTCCAGGCGGAACACGAACTCGGTGCACCCGTAGGCCGCACTGCCCGAACCCACATTGACAGGCTCGCTGGTGTGGGCAAACAGTCGGATGCGGTCAGCCTCGGTCCGGAGGTCGAGGACCACCAGCCGCGTCCCCCGCGGCAGGCGAAACGCGCTCGTCTCTTCGGTTCGGGTACCACTCGGGCCGATCTCAATCCGCGCGTAGTTGCGCAGATGCCGCGCCGAGTTGGGGATGTACGAGCGGGGGCTGTGGACGATCGGCCGGAACACCCGCAGCTCGTTCGCGGGGATGCCGTCCTGCTGGAGGACGAGGACGGCGCCGCGTCTCGTGACCGCGCCCTGCCGGCGGTCGTCCTCGATCTCGATCCGTGACAGCGCGTACCGCTGTCTGAGGGCATTTTCCAGATCAGCCACGGTCGCCGAAGCCGGTACGAAGTCCACGCCCGCGGTTCCCAGAACGACGGACACGATCGTCAGCATGATCGGTCGCATGTGACCCTCCTCCTCGCACGGCGCCACACCCGAGCGGCCGTCGCCGAAATGGCGGCCTCGCGGGGGCCTGCGTGTAGCTAACGGACAGACTACGGGCTACGCGGAGAGGAGGGTGGTTCTAGGGGGCAGATCGGGCAGGCGCAGCGGTGCACTCGGCCAGCCTGGGGCCGCACCGCTTGGAACACGAGCCACAGCGGGGACAATATCGTCTGCGATAAACCCGGGGGCTACGCATGACGAGACGCCGCATGGACCTTCGCAGTCCGCCCACATGGCCATGCAGTCGCCGGGCGCCATCGCCAGTGGGGCGGACGACGCCCACACGAGGATGGCGAACACCGCGACGACCATAGGGCCGGTCTTCATGGCTCACCGAGTATAACACGCGATCGCGGACAGGCGATCGCGCGCAGGGGATTCTGGGCCCATCATCGCTGGTTTGCAGTCCGCGCCGGACCGGCGTATGCTCGACTCCTGATGACCCGCCCACTGTCGCGCACCATGCTTGTCACGTTGTTGCTGGCCTCGCTCGCGATGTTTTGCCTGAGCGACCTGGCCCGGGCGGCGGCGCCGAGCGGGGAGCTCATGGGCTGTGCGAGCCTGCTCTGCGACGAAGCCAGCGGTTGCGGGACGACCGTGACCAAGCTCGTCGCCCCACCGGTCGCGGCCGTCGCCGCGTTGCTCGTGCTCACCACCCCGGCGCCGATGACCATGCCACTCCTGGCAGCAGAGCCGCCGGCGTCTCCAGGCCGTCAGGTCGTCCCAGTCGGTCCGCGCTCGCCTCCCGTCGCCTAGCTCCCTCAAAGCACGCAACCGTCAGCGCTCCCGACTCCCGCCCGCGAGCCTTGTCTGTGGGCGAAACGACCACTCATGGAGGCGACTGTTATGATGCGACTGGGACCCGGCGCACCTACCGTACTCGCGACAGGGCCGGCCACGGAACCGCACTGCGCGTACTGCGGTCGCCGGATCGAAGCAGACACCCCCGCGATCGACCGCTTCGGTGAGCAGCTTTGCTCCGAAACCCACGCCGAGCACTTCGCCGAAAGCGTGCGGGTCGCCCGCATCGAGGCGGCCGCGCGCCGGGAAGAGACTGCCGGCCGCGCGCCCACCGCGACCGTCTGCAGTCTACCGCCCGCTGGACAACGGACGTGGCGCGACACCCTCAGGCGCGGAGCCTGCTGGGGCGCGCCGCTCCTGCTCCTCCTGGCGATGCCGCTCTTCTGGAGCGGCAGCTCCCTCTGGAGCGGCGGCTCCCTCGGCGCGGTTGGGGGATCGCTCTTGAGCGTTCTGGCGCTGCTGGCCTGCCCGCTCGGCATGTACTTGATGATGCGCGCGATGGGCGGCATGCAGCACGGGGGGTCGCGTGAGGACGAAACCTCCCGCGCGCGCCCGGCGTCAGGCTCGGCGAGCGACGGAGGTCGCTAATGTCCACCCTCCACCAGCTCGTCGTCACGACGATCACCGTCCTCGCCGTGTTACTCACGCTGGCGCCGGCCCCGGCGGCAGCCCAGCCAGGCCGTGATGCCTTCGAGCATGTCCACGCGCTCGCCTTCGATGCCGGCGCTCGCGCGCTCTGGCTCGGGACCCACACGGGCCTCTTCCGGAGCGAGGATCAGGGCCGCACGTGGGCGAGGGTGGCCCTTCCGGTGCAGCACCACGCGCCTGACGTGATGGCTATCGCCGCGCATCCCGCTGAGCCCGACGTTCTCTATATCGGCACCCACGAGACTGGCGCGCTCAAGACCACCGACGGCGGCAAGACATGGAGACCCGTCAACGCTGGGCTGGGCGGTCTCGACGTCCACGGCCTCGCCATGGACCCCAAGAGCCCGACAAAGCTTCACGCGCTCGTCCGCGACAAGGGCGCCGGCGTTTACCGCACGACCGATGGCGGGCAGAAATGGGTGCGCGTGGACGACGGCCCGGCCGGGGAGACCAAAGTCCTCGCCTCGGTGAACATCCCGACGGGCATGGGCGGGATCTTCCTCTACGCCGGCACGGCCGAGGGCCTCCAGCGCAGCCCCGACTGCTTCTGAGGCTGGAGACCGGTGGGCGGTCTGCCCACCAGCACCGTGAACGGATTCACGGTGCATCCATCGAACCCGAAAGTGATGTACGTCGCTATGCGCGACGGGATTTTTCGCTCCGAGGACGTCGGCCAGCGCTGGACCCGGACCCCAGGGCCGGCGAACGTCGCCGCGGTGACGGTGGACCCGAAGCGGCCGAGCGAGGTGTACGCCACAACGGTGGACGGACGGATCTTCGTGAGCCGCGACGGAGGCGCGACATGGGGCGCTCCGCACTGACCCTGGCCGCGGCCACCCGACGCCGGCTGTTCGTGGCATCCGCGGTGCTCCTGCCCGTGCTGGCGGTGCTCGCGCTGCTGGCCTACGGTTTCACACGCGAGCCCCGGTACATCGAGAGCCCGATGCTGGGCCGCCCGGCGCCGGCATTCACGATCGCGCTCTTCGACGGAAGGACGCTGCGGCTCGAGGATCTCAGGGGCCAGGTGGTGTTCCTCAACTTCTGGGCCTCGTGGTGCCCACCCTGCCGGGCCGAGGCGCCGGCGCTCGAGATGGCCTGGCGCGCGTCTAAGGACCAGGGCGTCATGTTCGTCGGCATCAGCACCCAGGACGAAGAAGATCGCGCCCGAGGCTTCGTGGACGAGTTCGGCATCACGTATCCGAATGGCCGTGACCCGGGCGGCCGGATCGCGATCGACTACGGCGTCTGGGGACTACCGGAGACGTTCTTCATCGGTCCTGACGGCCGCATCACGTACAAGCATGTCGGTACGCTCGGCTCCGGCCTCATCGCAGCCAAGCTCGACGAGGCCCGCCGCGGCGTGATCAGCGCGGCGCAGGGGAGCGGCGAGTACCAGTCCACGCGCTGAGCGGAGGAGGGCCAATGAACCGACGACTCTTTCTCTACGGCGGCGCCGGCGCGGCGGCGGGGCTCGGCGCCTGGCAGATCCTTGGCGGTCGCCCAGAAGGCGGGGGGGAAGTCTCGACCGACGCCATCGGCGACCAGGTCCAGACCCTGCCCAAGGGACAGCTTCCCGTCTTCGCGGGATCGGGAGAGATCAAGCGGCTTTACCGCTATGCCGTCGAGCACGGCGAAGAGCTGCAGTACATGCCATGCTTCTGCGGCTGCTACCGGTTCGGCCACACGAACAACCGCGACTGCTACATCAAGGCGTTCAACCGGGACGGCACGCTGACGTTCACCAGCCACGCCGCCACCTGAACGGTCTGCCTGGACGTCACGCGTGACGTGGTGACGATGCGAGGCCAGGGCCGGCCACTGCTCGAAGTGCGCCGGGTGATCGACGGCAAGTACCGTGGCACGCCGACACCCACGCCCTATCCAAAGGGATGAGATGGACCGGATCCTGATCGCCTGGTACGGGTGGCTGAGCAGCCTCACCCAGGGCGCGGTGCTGGCGCTCGGGGACTGGGCCGACCGCGCGGAGTTGCCGCTCCTCGGGGCCGTCGTCTTCGGCATTATCGGGGCGATGTCTCCCTGCCAGATCACCACGAGCCTCGGCGCGCTCGCCTACGCCTCGGCACGTCCCGGCGGCGGGCAGCCGCTCGGCCTCGCCCTCGCCTATGTCGCCGGCAAGGTCACGGTGTACTCGCTGGTGGGCGCCGGCGTCGTCGTCGGCCTGCAGGTCCAGACGGTCTCCATTCCCGTCGCCCTCGTGGCGCGCCGGGCGCTCGGGCCGCTGATGATCCTGGTCGCGCTTGGCCTCCTGGGCATCTGGCGCTTGCCGTTCGGCGCCGGGTATCGCCTGGTCGGCCGGCTTTCCGAGCGGCTCCGCCTGCACGGCGCCGGCGGGGCCTATCTGCTCGGCGTCGTCTTCTCGTTCGCGCTCTGCCCGACCCTTTTCTGGCTCTTCTTCGGGCTCACGATCCCGCTGGCGCTCCGGAGCGCCGCGGGCTGGACCTTCCCCGGGCTCTTTGCGGTCGGCGCCTCGCTGCCGCTCGTTGCCGCGGCCGGGCTGGTGGCCGCCGGGGTGGCGGCGGCCGACGGGGTCGCCGGTGGCTTCCGACGGCTGGAGCGACCCGTACGGGTCGCGGCCGGGATAATCCTGGTCCTCGCGGGGCTCCACGACACGCTCGTGTACTGGGCACTGTGATGACACGGCTTGCCCGTCGTGTGGTCCTCGTGAGCAGCCTGTCCGTGGCCGCCACGCTCGTGGCCGGTGTCGCTGCGACCGTCTGGTGGGCGCGCCAGAAAGTCCAGGCGCCGGCCGGGCCCGCGCTCGAGCAGCTCGCCGTTTACGGTGAGATCCCGCCTTTTACGCTCATCGAGCGCTCGGGACGCCGCGTGACGCTCGACGATCTGCGCGGCCTGGTCTGGGTCGCCGACTTCATCTATACGGAGTGCACCGAGTCGTGCCCGATCCAGAGCCTGAGCTTCGCCGCGCTCCAGCGGGAGTTTGCCGAGTCGGCGGGCCTGCGCCTGGTCTCCATCACGGTCGATCCCGCACACGACACGCCGGCCGTGCTCAGGCGGTACGCCGAGCGCTACGGCGCCGGCGACCACTGGTGGTTCCTCACCGGCGACAAGCGCGAAATCTACTGCTTCGCCCAGGAAGGGTTGCGCCTGGCCGTCGCGGACCCCGCTGCCCCCGCGCCACCGGCGTGCGGTGCCAAGCTTTCCTTCGGCCCGAGGCTGGCCTGGGCGAGCCACGGCTCGCCGGGCCTGGTCATGCACAGCGCGCGAGCGGTGCTCGTGGACCGGGTCGGCCGCATCCGCGCCTACCACCTCGCGATCGAGCCAAAGTCTATGCAGACCCTTCGCGCCAACCTGCGCCAGCTCCTCGCCGAACCGGCGCCACGAAACGGAGGATCACGTTGACCGGGAGAATCGCCTTCGCCGCCGCCGGCCTCACGGCTGCGCTCGCCGGTACCGCGGTCGGTCAGCCCGAATCGCGGACCCCGCTCCGAAACGTCACGGCGGACCAGATGGTCCAGCAGGTCGCGTACTGCCGGGGGGAGTATCGGCTCACGATGGCCAGTGGAGAGGAGCGGCGGGTGCGCGAGTTGAACCTCCGCTTCAAGACCGACACCAGCACCTACGGCCCCGAGCGCGGCAAGCCGGTGCTCCTGCCCGCCGGCATGCGGGGCGATCGGCTCCAGGTCATCTTCGCGGGCCTCGACGACCTCAAGCGCTTCCTGGTGGAGCGCTGCGAAGGCGTCCCGCGATGATCTCTCGCCGCCAGTTCATGGAGGCTGCCGGACGCCTGGGCCTCGGAGCGGGGGTGCTCGGGACCGACCCCGCGCTCGCCGCCCGGACACGCCGTACGAACGGCGAGTCCCTGCGGACGATCCATCTCGAGGCGCGCGAGGTCGCGTGGGAGCTCGCGCCCGGCAAGACCGTGAAGGCCATGGCGTACAACGGCCGGATCCCGGGCCCCGAGATCCGCGTGCCTGAAGGCGAGCTCGTCCGGGTCATCCTGAAGAATTCGCTGGCCGAGCCCACGACGATCCACTGGCACGGGCTGGACGTGCCGAACCCGATGGACGGCGTACCGGGCATCACGCAGAAGCCCGTGGCCCCGGGCCAGACCTTTGTGTACGAGTTCGCGGCGCGCCCGGCCGGCACACGCTGGTACCACACGCACGTGGACGAGCACCGCCAGCTCGACCTCGGCCTGGCCGCTCTGCTGATCATCGACCCCGCCGGCGCGAACGAGCCGATGGCGTACGACCGCGAGGTGACACTCGTCCTCGACGATTGGGTCAGCGGCACTGGCCCGGCGGTTCCCCCGACGCCCGAAGGCGTGGCCGGTGGAGGAGGCATGATGGGTGGGCGCGGGATGGGCGGGATGATGCGCGGCATGATGGGCGACGCCAACACGCCCCCCTACGACACCATGACGATCAACGGCAAGGCCTACCCGGCCACCGAGCCGCTCCGCCTGCGCCAGGGCGAGCGTGTGCGCCTGCGGCTCGTCAACGCCAGCAACGAGCATACCCACGTCGTGCGCCTCGCCGGCCACCGCCTGCACGTGACGCACACCGATGGCAACCCGCTGCGGATCCCCGTGTCGGTGGACGCCATTCCCCTGGCGCCAAGCGAGCGGTACGACGCCGTCGTCATCGCTGAGCGCCCCGGCACGTGGTTCTTCCAGTGCCTCCAGCCGGGCCATGCCGACGCCGGCGAGCGGATGCACGTCCTCTACGATGGGCATGATCGCGCCAGGCCGGCGCCGGCGGAGGAGCGGCTGGCCGACCTGACTCTCTGGCACCCCGGCCTGGGCCGCGGACGAGCGGTCCTGCCGCCCGCTTCCGGGGAGACGCGGACCTTCGACCTCACGTTAAGCGGCGGCATGATGGGCCGCGACGTGTGGACGATTAACCGGAAGGTCTACCCGAACACGGACCCCCTCTCCGTCAAGCGCGGGGACCGCGTCCGGATACGTCTGGGCAACATGAGCCCCGAGACCCATCCGATGCATCTCCACGGCCAGTCGTTCCGCGTGCTGGCCATCAACGGCGTCCGCTACGCCGAGCCCGTCGTCAAGGACACCGTGGACGTCGCCGCGCACATGGGCTCGGCCGTGGTCGAGTTCACTGCCCACAACCCGGGCGAGTGGTTCTTCCACTGCCACAAGCCGATGCACATGATGGGCGGCATGATCACGCTCGTGAAGATCCGGTAGGGACCGTGCAGTCGATCCTCGCCGCCATGCTCGGGCTGCTGGCCTTCGCGGTCACGACGGACCGCGCAGCGAGCGCGGATCCGTTCTTGGAGCTGGACCTGATCCGACCCTCGAAGCTCCTGGCGGCGCCAGACTTCACTGCGCCGCGGGCTGGTGGGGGCGAAGTTCGTTTGGGCGAGGAACGGGGCAAGGTCATCTTTCTCAACTTCTGGGCTACCTGGTGCCCACCCTGCAAGGAAGAGATGCCCTCGATGGAGCGGCTCTATCGCCGCTTCAAGGCCCGGAAGTTCACGATCCTGGCGATCTCCATCGACACTCCCAACGGCGGCCGCGTGGCCAAGTTCGCCCGCGAGCTTGGCCTCACATTCCCCATCGGGCTCGACCCCGGCCTGGAGATCGCCAATCGCTACAACCTCCGGGGCTTGCCCGTCAGCTTCCTCATCGACCCCTCAGGCCGGATCGCCGCCATCGCGCTCGGCGCGCGCGACTGGGACACCCGCGCCGCCCATGCGGCGATCGAGGCCATGCTCCAGTGACCGACGCCCGCTCGCTCCACAGAGCGACATACCGACTCGGCTGGCTGCTCAGCCTGGGGCTACTTGTCGCTGGCTGTGGCCGCACGCTGCCGTCCGAAGAGGTGGCGCTCGCCTATGGCCGCGCGGTGTACGCGAACGACGCCGACGCCATCTGGGACCTCGTCTCCGCGGCTGACCGCCGGGTGAAGGACCAGGCCACCTTCCGCTACCAGCAGCGGGA
>JBOHPM010000016.1:0-16457 GCA_050731715.1 Candidatus Rokuibacteriota bacterium | reverse complement strand
CGCGAGATCCACTTTCCCCATTCGTTGGGACTGCTCTACTCGGCTTTCACCTACTACACGGGCTTCAAGGTCAATTCCGGCGAGTACAAGGTCATGGGCCTGGCCCCGTATGGGACACCGGTCTATGCGGACATCATCCGGGACACCCTCATCGACGTGAAGCCGGACGGCAGCTTCCGGCTGGACCTGAGCTACTTCGACTACTGCACGGGCCTGCGCATGACGAACGAGAAGTTCCACCGGTTGTTCGGCCTGCCGGCGCGCCGGCCCGACCAGCTGTTGACCCAGGCCCACATGAATGTGGCAGCGTCGATCCAGACCGTGGTGGAGGAGGTTGTCCTCAAACTGACGCGCAGCCTGGCCCAGGAAACAGGGGCCCGGGACCTGTGCCTGGCCGGTGGAGTTGCCCTGAACTGCGTGGCCAATGGCAAGGTATTGCGCGACGGACGGTTTTCGCGCATCTGGATCCAGCCCGCCGCCGGCGACGCGGGCGGCGCCATCGGGGCCGCCCTCTGCGCGCACTACGGCTTTCTCGGCAACCCGAGGACGGCGGGAGCGGATCCTATGCGGGGAGCGTTCCTCGGGCCGGAATTTTCGGATCGCGAAGTCGAGGACCGGCTGACGAGTCTGGGGGCCAAGGTGCACGTCCTCGGCGAGCGCGAGCTGCTGGAGCGGGTGGCCGACGACCTCACGGGTGGCGCGGCCGTGGGCTGGTTCCAGGGGCGGATGGAATTCGGTCCGCGAGCTCTCGGCGCGCGCTCCATCCTCGGCGACCCCCGCTCGCCCTCCATGCAGAAGCTTCTCAATCTGAAGGTGAAGTATCGAGAGTCGTTCCGCCCGTTCGCGCCGGCCGTCCTCCGGGAGGACGTGGCCGCATGGTTCGAGCTCGACACCGATAGCCCCTACATGCTGCTGGTGGCGGACGTCGTCACATCGCGGCGCCATGCGATGACAGCCGAGCAGCAGGCGTTGTTCGGAATCGACAAGCTGAACGTTCCCCGCTCGGAGATCCCCGCGGTCACCCATGTGGACTACTCTGCGCGCATCCAGACAGTGCACCCGGACACCAATCCAAAGTTCCACGCGCTGCTGTCAACGTTCAAGGCGCGCACGGGGTGTCCAGTTCTCGTGAACACGAGCTTCAACGTCCGCAGCGAGCCGATCGTGTGCACGCCCGAGGACGCCTTCCGGTGCTTCATGGGCACCGAGATCGAGGTCCTGGCCGCCGGCAACTGCTACCTGCGCAAGGACGAGCAGAATCCCGCCCTGCGGCTGGACTACAAGGACCGTTTCGAGCCGGACTGAGACCGGCCTGCGCTCGACGCCTTCAGCGCGTCCGGCGCAGCACCAGGAAGTACTGGTGCGGCAGGAAACGGTGCTCGGCGAGCAGGCGCAGGCCGGCGCGGCGGGCGTCGCGCAGGAATTTGGCCCGGGGGACGCGGCGCCGGGGTGGTGGCCCGAATTCCGACTCCTCGTTCCAGTCGACGTTGATCACGTGGGCGCCGCGGGGGAGGGCCGAGACCAGCCGGCGCAAGAACGCGCCGGCGCCGTGCATGTGGTGGTAGACGTTGATGATCACGGCGAGATCGCAGCGGTTGCGGGGCAGCATGGGATCGTCGTCACGGCTCAACACGGGGGTGACGTTCCGCACGCCCCGCCGGCCTAGGCGCCGGCGCAGCACGTCGAGCACCGCCGGCTCGGGGTCCACCGCGTAGACGTGGCCCGAGGGACCGACGGCGCGCGCCAGCCGCGGAGTGAAGTATCCGGGGCCGGCGCCGATCTCGGCCACCACCTGACCGCGGCGCAGGCCGAGCGCTTTCACGACGGCGCCCGGCTTCTGCCACCTGGCCCGCCGCGGGTTCAGCTGCCGGCGCAACGCACCGGCCAGCTCGCTAGGCTTCGTAGATCTTCCTCAGCTCGCCCGCCGCCCAGGCCACCGCATCCTCCGCCTTCATGCCCTGGATCGCCTTGGCGAACATGTCCACGATGATGTACTTGGACAGCGCTTCCGTCGCCTTGCGGCCGGGCGGGCCGGCGTGACCGACCTGGCGCGCCGCGGCCAGCGTCTCGGGAAAGACGGCCGTGCGCGGATCCTTCTTCCACAGCGCGTGGTCGTGGTAGACCCTGGTGCCGGGAATGCCGAAGGTGTCCATGGTCTCGAAGTAGCGGTCGAAGCGGGCCCGGTCCATGTAGAAGCGGATGAAGTCCTTGGCGACGTTCTGATGCTTCGAGTAGCGCATGACCACCGAGTTCCAGGCGGGCAGCCAGTAGAAGCGCCCGGCGGGTCCCGGCGGATAGTGGCCATGGTTCGTGCCCTTGTAGACGTCAGGGAACTTCTGGCGCGCGGCCACATAGATGCTGGGGGCGTTGCCGGTCAGCGAGATCTCGCTCGACAGGAAGGCCCGGTTGTTGTTGCTGTCGTCCCAGGCCAGGCCGCCCTCGTCGAAGACTTCCTTCCAGAGGACGTTGTTGAACTTCACGGCGTCCACCGTGTTCTTGCTGTTCAGCACGACGGCGCGGCCGTCGGCGCGCACCTCCATGCCGCCCCACATCCACACCAGCGGGTAGCACCAGTTGTTGGGATCGTTGATGCTGTGGCCGAAGGCCTGCCCGAACGGCTTGCCCTTGGCCTTCATGACGCGCCCGACCTTGCGGAAGTCGTCCCAGGTCGCGGGGTACGCGAAGCCAGCCTCCTTGAGCCAGTCCTCCCGGTAGGTGATGGCCCACGAGATGATGAACTGCGGCACGCCGATCCAGCGGTTGCCCGACAGGCAATTGACCTTGGCGTAGTCGTACCAGCCGCCCTGCTTGCCGCCGATGTCTTCGGCGACGTCGCTGACATCGACCAGCGACGTCTCGTAGAGGTGCGCGTGGTTGTTGGCCAGGATGATGATGTCCGGCCCCGTCCCGCTCTGGATGGCGGCGGTGGCCCGTGTCTGGAGATCGTTCTGGTTGATCCGCTCGACCTGGATCTCGATCCCGGCCTGCTTGCCGAACTCCCGGGCCTGGCTGTCGAACAGGGTGTCGGCGGCCGGGATGAAGTGCGACCACTGCAGCAGGTGCAGTCGCGTTCCCTGCGCGAAGGCCGGCGCCCGGCGCGCGGCAAGGATGCCCTCGAGCCCGGCGGTGGCCACGGCGGCCGCGGAGACGGCGAGAACCTGCCGGCGGCTGAGAATGGTTGTGCTCACCTCAGGCCTCTTCCTGGCTTACTTGTCCGCCAGCGCCGCCAGCGGCGCGTAGTCGGCCACCGAGCCGTGGGCGCCGGCGAACCTGGTCGGCGAGATGCCGGCCTTCTTCACCGCGGCTACGAGCGCGGTGGCGACCAGGAACGCGGCACGCTTCATGGGCTCCTCCCGGTTCCCCGAGGGTTGAACGCGAGCACGGTACGGCCCGACCCCGGTCATGTCAATAGAGGTGGCAGGCCACCAGGTGATCGGGGGCGATCTCCTTTTCTTCTGGCTCGATCTCCGCACAGTGCGGCATGGCGAAGGGACAGCGCGGGTGGAAGCGACACCCCGAGGGCGGATTGATGGGAGAGGGGACTTCTCCCGTCAGGATTATCTCCTCGCGGACGACGTCCGGACGGTCCGGCAGTGCGGCCGAGAAGAGGGCTTTGGTGTAGGGATGCAGGGGATTCCGGAACAACTCCTTCGTCTTGGCCTTCTCAACGATCTTGCCCAGGTACATGACCGCCACGTCATGGGCCATGTAACGGGTCGTGGCCAGGTGGTGGGCGATGAGCAGATAGCTGACGTCGAACTGCTTCTGCAGATCCACCAGGAGGTTCATGATCTGGGCGCGGATGGAGACGTCGAGCGCGGAGACCGGCTCGTCCAGGACGATGAGCTTGGGATTCGACACAAGCGCGCTGGCCACGGCGATCCGCTGGCGTTGGCCTCCGCTGAACTCGTGAGGGTAGAGGTCGGCCTGCTGCGGGCGTAGCCCGACGTGGCTCAGGATCTCCGCGACCCGCTCTTTGACCTCGGGGCCGGACATCTTGCGGTTGATCACCAGCGGCTCGGCTACGATCTCGCGCACGCGCATGCGGGGGCTGAGGGAAGACCAGGGGTCCTGAAAGACGGCCTGCACCGTCGTGCGGTAGTCGCTCAGGGCGTCGCCGCGCAGCGTGTGGACGTCGTGGCCTTCGACGAACACGTGGCCGGCGGTCGGGTCCTCCAATCTCAGGATCAGCTTGGCCGTCGTCGTCTTGCCGCAGCCCGACTCACCCACGAGGGCCAGCGTCTCGCCCTGGCGAACCGAGAAGCTGATGCCGTCGACGGCCTGGACCCAACCCACGACCCTCGACCAGATCACGCCCTTGGTGACCGCGAAGTGCTTCTTCAGCCCCTCGGCGCGGAGGATGGGTTCCGAGCCCATTCCTTTTCCAACCTCCAGCAGTCGGCGGTATGGCCCTCGCCCACCGTGAACGCGGGCGGGTACTCGTGGCGGCAACGGTCGTCGGCATGGGGACAGCGGGCGGCGAACCGGCATCCCTCGGGGAGGTCCCAGAGCGCGGGCGGCTGGCCGGTGATGGAATAGAGCCGGTCGAGGTCCTGGTCCATCGCGGGAACCGAATTCAACAGGGCCTGGGTGTAGGGATGGGACGGCCGATTGAAGATGTCCCGCACCGGACCGCTCTCCACGACCCGGCCGGCGTACATGACCAGGACGCGGTCGCACATCTTGGCCACGATGCCGAAGTCGTGGGTGATGAAGATGAGAGCGAGGTTCGTCGCCTCCTGGATCTCCCGGAGCAGGCGCAGGTATTGGGCCTGGATGGTGACGTCTAGTGAGGTCGTGGGCTCGTCGGCGATGATGACCTTTGGCTCGCAGGAGATGGCGATGGCGCCCACCACACGCTGCTTCATGCCGCCGCTCATCTGATGCGGGTAGTCCCCCACGCGACGTTCCGGGGCCGCCACCCGCACCTGCTTGAGCCTGTCGATCGCCCGCTTGACCAGCGATCGGCGACCGTCCTGGTGGTGGATCTTGACGGCCTCGATCAGCTGATTGCCAATGGTGAACACCGGATTGAGGGAGGTCTGCGGATCTTGCAGGATCATGGAGATGCGGCGCCCGCGGATGCGCCGCATCTCCCGCTCGCTCTTCTCGACGAGATTCTCCCCCTCGAGCCGGATGGCGCCCTTGACGATGCGGCCGGCCGGGCGGGGGAGCAGTCGGAGCAGCGACAGGGCGGTCATGGTCTTGCCGCACCCCGATTCGCCCACGACGCCCAGCGCCTCACCCTGACGCAAGGTGAAGCTGACTCCGTCGACGGCCCTCACCACGCCCCAGCGAGTGAAGCAGTAGGTGTGAAGATCGTCGACTTCCAGAATGACGTCGCCGATGCGCCTGGGCATGGGAAGGGGGGGTGAGCGGCACCGGGATCAAGGGATCCCGGTGCCGCGATGCGTTGGCCTACTTGGCGGGCCGGATGCGATCGAAGTGCGTCGACCGCCCAGCGGCCAGGCCGGGATAGACCCAATCCCCCACGACCTTGGGATTGGCCACGACTTCGTTGGCGAACCAGAACAGCGGGATGTCGGCGAACTCCTCGAAGAGATGGTCACCGATGACCCGAGCCAGCTTCTGGCGCTCCTTCGGGTCCACCGCGTTGGTCAGGGCCAGGTAGTTCTTGTCGATGAACTCGTTCTCGTAGTGGTGGTTCGGGCTCTTGCTGTAGTAGCTCGTCCGGATCCACTCCTCGGACGGCCGCCAGGAGATGATGTTGGGCCAGATGCAGCACTGGATCGCCTTCTTGCGGAACATCTCCCGCACCTTGGCCCAGTCCAGCACCTCGATCTCGGAATCGACTCCGATGTCCTTGTAGTAGATCCCCAGGGCCTCGGCCACCTGCGGACCTTCCGACTCGCCGGGCTCGGTGAAGGCCAGGACCTTGACCTTTATCTGTCCCGGACCGTAGCCGGCTTCCTTCAGCAGGGCTTTGGCTTTGCCCGGATCATAGCCGTACATCTTGTCGAAGCGGCTGGCCCACTCGGGGTTGTAGCCCTCGGACTTTTCCGACCAGCCGGTCACGTACGTCATGGTCCCCTTGCCGGCGAACACCGTGTTCAGCAGCTCCTTGCGGTTGATCGCCATGTTGAGGGCCTGGCGCACCTTCTTCTTGGTCCAGGGCACGTCGGCCTTGAAGTCCTTGTCCCCCGGCAGGTAGTACTGACCGCCCAGGTACACCGTCATCCAGTCCACCGGGAACGACGACGTGTAGATCTTCATGCCCTTCTTGAGGGCGTCTTTCTGAAGCTCGCGCGGCAGGTCGGCGATGTGGGCCTCGCCGGAGAGCAGCAGGGCCAGCCGGGTCGACTCCTCGCGGGCCAGCCGGAACTCCAGCTGCTTGAACGCCGGCTTCTCAGGACCCCAATGCTTGTCCACGCGCTCGAAGATGATGGAGAGCCCGGGCTGCCGGCTGCCGTACTGGTAGGAGCCAGTGCCGGCGGGCCGCTTGTCGAACCCTTCCTGGCCTTCCTTGTCCCACTGGGCCTTGCTGACGATCCGGAGGTCGCCGGCGCGGGAGGCCGCGTACGGCATGACGGTCGTCGGCTTCTTGAAGCGGAACACGACCGTGTGGTCGTTGACGGCCTTGACCTCTTCGACCTGGCGCCAGAACCCGGCCAGCGTCGCGGTCGATTCCGGCCGCGCCAGCATGGAGTGCGAATGGACGACGTCCTTCGCGGTCATGGGACCGAACCCGAAGTGGAACTGCACCCCTTTGCGCAGGTGGAAGGTCCACTCTCTGAAGTCCGGGGTGTGCGACCACTTCTCGGCCAGCCGCGGGGTGTACGCGCCGCTCTTCGGGTCCACCTCGAGCAGCGTGTCGAGGAAGGGATCGTACTGTAGATGGTCGGGCCGGGCCACCATCCAGAACCGGTTGCTGTCTTCGAACCCGGCAGACGCGAAGACCAGCTTGTCGACCTTCGCGCTCTGGGCCAGGCCTGACATCGGCATGGTGCTCAGCGCCAAGGCCAGCGCCGCCAGCAGCCCCAGGACAAGAAATGCGCTTCTCCGTGTCATGGACACCTCCTGTTAGACCTGCCTGAGTTTGGGGTCGAAGTGATCGCGGAGCCAGTCGCCGAGCAGGTTCAGGGCAAGCACGGTCAGCATGATGGCCAATCCCGGGAACATCGACACCCACCAGGCAGTGACGATCAGCTCACGGCCATCGGCGACCATGAGGCCCCACGCGGGGGTAGGACGAGGCAGCCCGGCCCCTAGAAAGCTCAGCCCCGACTCGAGCAGGATTACGTATCCGACCTGGAGCGTGGCGAGGACGATCAGGGAGTTGATGACGTTGGGGAAGATGTACCGGGCCATGATGCGGGTGTGGGACGCTCCGGCCACCCGCGCTCGCGCGATGAAGTCCCGCTGCTTGATGCCGAGCGTCTCGCCCCGCACGAGCCGGGCGTAGCGCGCCCACAGCAACACGACCAGGACGGTGAGCACCGTCCCGAAACTGGGGCCGACGGCGGCCACCAGGACCAACGCTAACAAGATCGTGGGTAATGACAGGGAGATGTCGACCAGACGCATCAGGACCGAGTCCACCCGACCGCCGAAGTAGCCCGACATGATACCCAGGCCGGTCCCGAGGATGCCGCCGACGAAGATCGCCACCATAGACACGGCGAGCGAGACGCGCGCCCCGTGGATCATGCGGCTCAGGATGTCGCGCCCCAGCTTGTCGGTGCCCAGCACGTGGTCCATGCTGCCGCCCTCCTGCCAGACCGGGGGCCGCAGCCGCTTGGCCAGCGATCCCTTCAGGGGGTCGTAGGGCGCGATCTGAGGCGCCAAAGCGGCGGGGATCACCATGAGGAACGTGATGAGGGCGATCGGTATCAGGGGGTACCGCCGCGCCTGCCGCATCGCCTGGGCGACGCGGGGGGCCGCGTACCAGGGGAGGGTTCTCGCCGTCACCGTTGCCATGCCTGGGCCTCCTTTACCGCGTCCTCACTGATACCGGATACGGGGATCGAGATAGGCGTAGAGGATGTCGACCACGAAGTTGGTGAGGATGAAGATCCCGGAGAACACGATCACCACCGCCTGGACCACCTGGAAGTCCCGGGCCCGCACGGCATCCACCACGAGGAGTCCCGTGCCCGGCCAGGAGAAGACGCTCTCCGTGATCACCGAGCCGGTCATCAAGACGCCGGCGATGATCGCGAAGAACGTCAGGGGGGCAATGGCGGCGTTGCGCAGACAGTGCTTCCAGACCACCTTCCACTCCGACAGCCCCTTGATGCGGGTCAGCTTCACGAACTCGCTGTCCAGGACTTCCAGCATGGACGAGCGGACGAGCCGGGTGATAGCGGCCACCTGAAACCAGCCGAGGGTGATGGCCGGAAGGATCATGTACTGGATGCCGCCTTTCCCCGAGGTGGGAAACCACCCCAGGTGCACGGCGAAGATCCACATCAGCACGATGCCCAGCCAGAAGCCGGGCAACGACTGGCCAAGGAGGGCGACGAGCTTCGCCCCCGAGTCCCAGGGCGTGCCCTTCTTGACCGCGGCCAGCACGCCGATAGGCACCGCGAGCACAAAGCTGATGAGCAGGGCGAAGCCGGCGAGCTGGAGTGTCGCCGGCAAGCGTTGCCATACCAGCCCCATGGCGGTGTAGCCGTGCCACTTCCAGGAATGCCCGAAATCGCCCTGAAGGGCCTTGCCCAGGAAGATGACGTACTGGATGTACAGCGGCCTGTCCAGGCCCCAGTGCTTGGAGAGCCGCTCGTAGTCCTCCTGGGTGGCCTCGAGCGGCAGCATGACGTCCAGGGGATTGCCGGTGATCCGGGCCAGACCGAAGACGATCAAGCTCATGACCCAGATGGCCAGGAGGCTCTGGAGGAATCGTCTGGCGATGTACCGCTGCATGGCTCCTCCTACCGGCCTTCGACCCCCCGGATGATGCAAGACCTCACGGGGAGGCGCGCATTAACTGGTGACAATATCCCAGGTCCCCGCTGCTTGGCAAGCCGCGTCGCGCCCTGTAGCGGGGGACCTTTCCAGGCCCCTCACAGGTTACGATTCACAGGGTGAGGAGGGCACGATGAGAGCGCTCCGGGCCATGCTGGCAGGAGCAGGAGGGTTCCTGCTGCTGGTGGTAGTGGCCTCGCCAGGGTACGCCCAGATGACCCCGCTGCTGTCCCCGCTGGTGCTCGACGCGGAGAGCTATTTCAGCCTGGACTGGCAGACAGGCCAGGCCGGTGGCCGCACCGTCGTCCGCGGAACCATCAGGAACACGTCGGACTACCGGGCCCGGCGTATCCAGCTCCTGATCGAGGGCCTGGACGCGAGCGGCACGGTCGTGAACCAGCGCGTTGAATGGCTGGGCAGCGATCTGACGCCGACCCACCGTATCCACTTCGAGAGTCCGGTCGGCGGGCCGGCCGCCAGCTATCGAGTGAGGGTCTTCGCCTTCGATCCGATCCGCCCGACCTAGCCCCGGGCGCGCCGCCCACCTCGTTCTCGATCAGCCGCGCGGATGACAGCATGGCAAGCCGCTGCCACTCTCTCGCGACTCGCGGCCTACCGTCCGCGGCCGGGGCCGGCCTAACCTCTAGGTTTCCACGACAAAAGCGGCCTGGCTCGGGCCTTGCTTGGTGGAGTCTCTTCAGTGACGGTGCCGCACCTCTCCCTCACCGCCCGCCTCATCCTCGGCTCCGGCCTGGCCCTGCTCGCGTGCGGGATGGCCCTGCTCTATGCCCTCCTGCACGACGAGATCGCGGATCACCGCGCCGGGTTGAGCGAGAAGTTGAAGGAGGAAGTCCACTCCGCCGTCCCTGCGGTCAGCGGCCCGGCCGTGGTGGGAGACTCCTCCGTCATCGAGCAGTTGCTCAAGGCTCGCGCCAACCAACCCGTCATCGCCAGCTTCGTCTGGACCGACGATGCCGGTTACCCGGTCGTGGCTCTGGGGCCCGAGGTGACGCTGGAGGCCCCGCTCTGGTTTGTCAGGCGCCTGGGCCTGTCCTTCGCCGAGCACTCGGAATCGATCGTGGTTGGCGGGGGGACCTATGGCACCCTGACGCTGCGCCTGACCCCCGTCATCGCCATCAACAAGCTCTGGCAAGGTTTTCTGGAAAAGCTCGCGATCTTGTTGATCGGCTCCGGACTGTCCCTGGCCGTCACGCTGGTCGTCCTGCGCAAGGGTCTGCGGCCGTTGCGCGTGCTGGCCGCGAGCGCCCGGCGCTTCGGCCAGGGCGACTACGCCGTGCGGGTCCCCCCCCACGGCCCCACGGAGACGGCGCAGTGCATCCAGGCCTTCAACAGCATGGCCGAGAGCATCGAGTCGCTGCTGGCATCGTTGCGGCGCAGCGAGGGGCAGAACCGGCGGCTGGCCATGGAGGTCGAGCAATCGAGCGACGCCATCTTCTCGCACGACCAGGACGGGATCGTCACCTCCTGGAACCAGGGCGCCGTTCGGCTCTACGGGTATGCCGCCGATGAGGCCATCGGCCGGCGGTTGCCCGACCTCGACCTGTGGGACCGGCGGGTGTCCAGGGCGGATCCGCCCGCCGCTCAGGCTCCCGGCGCCCCCGCGTCGTTCGAGACGTGCGCCAAGACCCGCTCGGGACGACTCGTCGAGGTGTCGGTGGTCGCCACGCCGCTGCACGACGACGCCGGCCGCCCCCTGGGCGGGCTCGCCATCGTGCGCGACATCAGCGCGCTCAAGCGCAAGGAGGCCGCGGCCGAGGCCGCCAGCCGCGCCAAGTCGGAGTTCCTCGCCGTCATGAGCCACGAGATCCGAACGCCGATGAACGGAGTGATCGGCATGACCGGGCTCTTGCTCGACACGCCGCTGACGGCGGAGCAGCGCGAGTACGCCGAGACCGTGCGCCGGTCGGGCGAAGGGCTGCTCGCCATCCTCAACGACATCCTCGATTTCTCCAAGATCGAGGCGGGTCGACTGGAGCTGGAGCCGGTGCCGTTCGCGCTGCGGGAAACGCTGGCCAAGACCCTCAAGACCCTGGCTCCGCTGGCCCATGCCAAGCGGCTGGAGCTCGCGTACGAGATCCACTCCGAAGTCCCCGAGGCCTTGATCGGCGACACCGGCCGGCTCGGGCAAGTCTTCCTGAATCTGGTCGGCAACGCGATCAAGTTCACCGAGCAGGGCGAGGTCGCCGTCCACGTGGCCGCCGAGGCGGTGACGGCCGAGAGCGTGGCCCTGCGGGTGGCGGTGCGGGACACCGGCATCGGCATCCCCGCGGACAAGTGCCAGTTCATCTTCGAGGCGTTCGCCCAAGCCGACGCCTCGACCACCCGACGCTTCGGCGGAACCGGTCTGGGGCTGGCCATCTCCCGCCGGCTGATCGAGCTGATGGGGGGACGGATGTGGGTGGAAAGCGAGGTGGGCCGGGGCAGCACATTCCACTTCACGGTCTCGCTGCGGCGGGCGGGAACGCCGGTGGCCAGGAGCGTCGTCGTGCCGCCCGACCTCCTGCAGGGGGTCCGAATCCTCGTCGCCGATGACAACGCCACGAACCGTCGCCTGCTGGAGGCGATGCTCACCGCGTGGGGGATGGCCGCCACGGTCGTGCCCGACGGCGCCGCCGCGCTGGCCGCGCTCCGGCCGCTCCCGGACGGAGCGCCGGCGTTTCGCCTGGTGCTCCTCGACGCCCGCATGCCGGGCCTGGACGGCTTCGCCGTGGCCGAGCGCATCCGCCAGGAGCCTTCCCTGAGGGACGTGACCGTCATGCTGCTGACGTCGGACGTGAAGAGTGGCGACCTGGCCCGCTGCCGCCGCCTGGGCATCGCTCGCTATCTCGTCAAGCCCGTCACGCCCTCCGAGGTGCTGGATGCCCTGCTGCTGGTCCTCGATGCCCCGGTGGCGACGACGGCTCAACGCGCGGCGGCGGCCGGCCCGGCCGTTGGGGCGAAACCGGACTCGAGCCTGCACGTGCTCGTGGTCGAGGACAACGCGGTCAACCAGCGCCTGGTCGTGCGCCTGCTGGAGAAGCTCGGCCACACCATGGTCGTGGCCGAGAACGGTGAGGAAGCCGTCGCGGCATACGAGGCGGGCGCCTTCGACGTCGCCCTGATGGACATCCAGATGCCGGTCATGGACGGGTTCGCAGCCACGGCGGCCATCCGTCGGCGGGAAGCCCAGGAGCCTGGTCGGCGCCGGCTGCCGATCATCGCCGTCACCGCCTATGCCATGCCGGGGGACCGCGAGCGGGGCCTGGCGGCGGGAATGGACGACTACCTGACCAAGCCGATCAAGCCCGAGGAGCTCACGGCGGCGTTGAGCCGGTTCTCCGGAGATGCGCCGACGTCCGTGGCTCGGCCGGCGCCGGCCGGAGCCCCGGCCACCCTCGAGGCCGCCATCGACCTGGCGACCGCGCTCACCTACGTCGGCGGCGACCGCGAGCTCCTCGATGAGCTGCTGGCCATCTTCGCCAAGGACGCGCCCGCCCATCTGGAGGCGATTCGGCAGGCGATCGCCGAGGCCGACGCCGCCGCGCTGATGCGGGTGGCCCATGCCCTGAAGGGATCACTCAAGCTTCTGGGCGCGGGCGCGGCGGCGGGACTGGCCCAGCGCCTGGAGGTCCTGGGCCGCGCCGGCGATGTCCGCGGCGCCGCCGAGGACGGCGCGGCTCTGGACGCCGAGGTGGATCGGGTGCTGAGGTGCCTGCCGCGCGTCAGGACCTGACCCGGTAGATGGCCGGTCGCTGGCGGTGGAACTCGGTGGCCCGCTCGTAGGCCGCCGCGATCCGGAACATCACGCGCTCCCGCAAGTCATTCGCGACGATCTGCATCCCGATCGGCATCCCGTTGGCAGCGAAGCCGCACGGCACCGACAAGGCCGGGAATCCGGTAAAGCTGATGGGAGCCGTGAACTGGCGAGCGCGCGGGTTCCCGTCGGCGTCCACGGTGAGCGGGGGAGCCACGAATCCGTGGGTGGGCATGATCAGCGCGTCGACCTCCTTGAAGACCTCGCGGATCTCGGCGACCTCGCGGGGCCGTTGCCGGACGGCCGCCTCGTAGGTGTCGCGGCTGATCTTCTCGCCCTGGGCGATGCTGGCGTGCACGGCGGGGCCGAACAGGTCCTTGCGGGATGTGGCCCGGACGGTGTCGCCCACCATCTGATTGAATTCGTAGAGCAGGATGGTGAGCGGGTAGCGAGCGTCGATCTTCTCGCTGAGCAGAGGGATCTTCACGGTCTTGACCTGGGCCTCCAGCCGGGACAGCTGATCGACGGCGACTTGAACGGCCTTGCCCACCTCGGGATCGATGTTGCGGTACGTGAAGTCCTCCACGATGCCGATCCGCAACCCCTGCACGCCAGCATGGAGCCCGATGGTGAAGTTCTCCGTCGGGGAAGGCAGGGCGTGGGGATCGCTGGGATCGTAGCTGGCGATGGCGGTGAGCAGCAGGGCCGCGTCTTCCACCGTGTGCGTGAGGGGCCCGACCGTGTCGAGGCTCCAGGCCCGCGGGAACGTTCCCCGCACGCTCACGCGCCCCCACGAGGGCCGCACGCCCACGAGCCCGAGCCAGCTGGCCGGCCCCCGGATCGACCCCCCGGTGTCGGTGCCCAGGCCGCCCAGGCAGAGACCGGCCGCCACCGCGATGCCCGTGCCGCTGGACGACCCACCCGGCCAGCGGGTGAGATCCCAGGGGTTGCGGGCATCGCCATAGTACTTGTTGCGTCCGGCGACGCCGGTGGCGAACTCGCTCATGTGGGCCTTGCCCAGCGTCACCGTGCCCGCCTCACGCAGTCTGCGTACGACCTCGGCGTCGCTCTGGGCGATCCGCCTGGCGAAGAGCTCCGAGCCGATCGTGGTGACGATCCCGGCGGTGTCGATGTTGTCTTTGTAGACGACGGGGATGCCGTGCAGGGGCCCGCGAATTCTCCCGCGCTCGAGTTCGCGATCCAGCTCGCTGGCGGCCGTCAGCGCGTGCTGCTCGGCGATCGTGATGAAGGCGTTCAGCTTGGGCTGCAGCGCCTTGGCGTGCTTGACGTATGCGTGGGTGAGCTCGGTGACGCTCAGCTGGCGGTTCCGGATGCGCCCGGCCGCTTCCCCGATCGTCCCCGGCAAGTCCACCGACGGGCTCTGGGCGACGGCCGGCGCCGTGCCCCAGGGGGCCAGGGCCAGCACGCCGCCGGTCGCCGCCATCCCGCGGAGCAGGTCGCGCCGCATCGGGGAGACAACGTCGCGCTCGGGGTGGAGACCGCGCTCGAGCATGGCCATCGGCGTCCTCCTTGGCGCTAGGAAGAGTTAGCGCCGGCCTGTCTGGCTGTCAAGCAAGGCGAGGGTTCGGCGAACGGTCAGTCAGGCGTGACGACGGTCGCGGGCCATCTGCGAGATCTCGGCAAGGACCCGCTGCTTGCAGTCGGGGCAGATCGAGTGGGTGAACTGCGCGGCCGAGTGCTGCCCCACGTACGTCTCGACCTGCTGCCAGTAGTTCTGGTCGTTGCGGATCTTCTTGCAGTAGGCGCAGATGGGCAGCAGGCCCTGGAGCTGGTGCTCACGGGCCAGCGCGTCGCGCAGATCCGTCATGCGATCCAGGAGGTCGTGCTGCAGCGCCACCATGCGGGCGCCCACGCCGACCCGGGCTCGGAGCTCCTCGGGGCGGAAGGGCTTCACCATGTAATCGTCGGCGCCGGCGTCGAGCCCGGCCACGATGTCGGGGACACCGTCCCGTGACGTCAACAAGATCAGGTACGGCGACACGGGACGCGGGATCCGCCGGACCTGCCGGCACACCTCGGGCCCGGAGAGACCGGGCATCATCCAGTCCAGCAGCGCCACCTCCGGCCCGCCTTCGGCCGCCAGCGCGTCGCGCGCCGCGGCGCCGTCCGTCATGGAGACGAACGCATAGCCGGCGGCGGTGAGGGCTGCCTCCACCAACCGCCGGGCCAGGCGGTCGTCGTCGGCGACCAGGACGGTCGGAGACGTGACCATCGCTCCTGCGAGTATGTCACGCGGCCCGGGCGGCGCCCGCGAACTATTGCCCCCGCGGAGCCGTGGCGGGGATGGGAAACTCTTCGGGGTCGATGGGGATCTCGATCACCGCCGGCTTACCCGAGCGCAGGGCCGCCCCCACGGCATCACCGACCTGGTCGGGGTGCTCGACGTAGTAGCCCTCGGCCCCGAAGAGCCGGGCGTACGCGTCGTAGCGCGGGTTTCCGATGTCGCAGCCGATGTAGCGCTCGTTGTAGAAGTGCTTCTGGTAGGCCTTTTCCGATCCCCAGCAGTTGTTGTTCATGACGATCGTCACCACGGCGATGCCGTGGCGCACGGCCGTCTCCAGCTCCTGGGCGTTCATCAGGAAGCCGCCATCACCGTGAATGGCCACCACCGGATCGCCGGGACGGCCGAGCTTGGCGCCCAGGGCGACGGGAAACGCAAAGCCCAGGCCCCCGAGATCGAGTGGAGTGAGGAACGTGCGCGGGCGGGCGAAGTGCAGGCGATCGTAGCCGTAGGCGGGAGCGGCGCCGGCGTCGAGGGCGACGATCGTCTCCGGGAGAAGCGCCCGCCGGAGCTCGGCATAGACCCGCTGTGGCTTCAGGGGCTTGGCCGCGAGCCCGGCTTCGGCCGCCAGCCGGGCCTGACGCTGGGCGCGCAGGCTCTCGGCTTCGCGTCGCCACGCCGTCCGATTCGGCGTGCCCTCGCCCGCCAGGCCGGCCAGCAGCGCCCGGCACGCTTCGCGGGCGTCGGCCTGGATTCCGACCGTCACCGGATAATAACGACCGATGTCGCGGCTATCGACGTCGACGTGGATGAGCGGGATGCCCGGCCGGATAAAGCGATCGTCGAAGTGGGTCGTGAACTGCGCCAGCCGGGAGCCGATGACCAGGATCGCGTCGGCTCGCCGGCAGGCGCTGGCGGCCTCGGGGGCCCCGGCCCGGCCGAGGGGGCCGACGTAGAGCGGATGATCGTTGGGCACGGCGTCGTTCCGCCCGTAGGCGGTGATCATCGGCATGGTCTCCTGCTCGCTCAGGCGTGCGACGAGATCGTTGGCCTCCGCCCAGGTGGCGCCGCCGCCGACCAGCAGCAGGGGGCGCTCGGCGTTTCGCAGCACCTGGACGGCCTGGGCGATCGCGTCGGGGTGCGGGGGTTGCGGGTGCGTCACCCGGTAGGCGGTGGGGGCCAGCACGTCGGTCCACGGCACGGCGCCGTGCAGGACGTCGCGCGGGATCTCGACGAAGACCGGCCCGCGGCGGCCGCTGGTGGCGGCCCGCAGAGCCGCCCGCAGGAGCTCGGGGATGCGCTCGGGCCTGGTGATCTGCACCGCCAGCTTGGTCACGGGCCGGAACATCCCGATCAGGTCGAAGTCCTGGAAGGCGTCCTTCTGCTGATGCTCCAGGGGGACCCCGCCCACCAGAACCACCACCGGGGAGTGGGCGACGTGGGCCGCGGCCACGCCGGTCAAGAGGTTGGTCGCGCCCGGGCCGCTCGTGACCAGGCAGGCGCCCGGCAGGCCCGTGACGCGGGCCAGCCCGTCGG
>JBOHPM010000015.1:0-17017 GCA_050731715.1 Candidatus Rokuibacteriota bacterium | reverse complement strand
GCGGCCACCAGTCTCAACGGCGCGCGGCCGGACGGGCCGCCACCGGCGGCGACGCCGGCACCCGCCGGTGAGGCCCGGGATCTGCTCGAGGCGCTGACCGCGCGCACCCTCGGCCGCGACCAGCTGGCCGCCGCCGCCGCGACGCTGCTGCAGGCCCCGAAGGCGGGCTACGTCGCGTACCTGACGCGCACTTTCGGCGTCACGGAGCCCGAGAAGCTGAGCGACGCCCAGCTCAAGAAGGAGATCGACTTCTTGCTGCGCCGCACGCAACACGCCGACCAAGCTGAGCGCTTCCGCGCCCAGTGCGAGCTGCTCGCACAGCAGGTGGCCTGAGCTTCGCCCCATACGCTCCGAGCTGCAGAACCCAGCGTCACCTTTCCCCTCAGCGTCCCGGTTGCACTGCCCTGATCGCCCTCGAGAAGGAGATCCAGCGTTGAGTCACACCGCATCCGTTCAGGTCCACTTCCGGGACCGCGAGGCCCTGGCCGATGCCTGCCGCGAGCTCGGGTTCGCGCTCGAGCATGGCAGCGTGACGTTCTACGACCAGCAGACGCACTCCGGCGACATCATCCGGCTCCCCGGCTGGCACTACCCGATCGTCGTCGAGACTCCCGAGACCGTGCGGATGGACCACTACGAGGGGCGCTGGGGCGACATCGCGCATTTTCACCGCCTCAAGCAAACGTATGCGGTGCACGCCTCGATCCGCGCTGTCGAGCGCACCGGGCGGCGCGTCTTGCAGCGGATCGAGCAGAACGGCCAAGTGCAGCTGGTGGTCCAGTAACCCGCCGCGTGCCCGACAAGGAGACCCCGATGCCACGTCCCACGATCCTCATCGACATCGACGCGGCGGGCGACGTGAAGATCA
The DNA here is from genome assembly GCA_050731715.1 of Candidatus Rokuibacteriota bacterium. Lineage (GTDB taxonomy): Bacteria > Methylomirabilota > Methylomirabilia > Rokubacteriales > CSP1-6 > 40CM-4-69-5. The sequence goes on along the minus strand of JBOHPM010000015.1, from coordinate 16,149 downwards.
CCGTCCAGGGGCACCAAGGCCCGGGGTGCCACGCCCTGACGCGCGACCTCGAGCAGCAGCTCGGCAGCACTCTCCGGGACGAGCGGACCCCCGAGTACTACCTGCGCCAGCGAGGCGGCGGCCAGCATGCCCGCATCGATCTTCGTTAGGCCTGGCGGCGCCGTCGAGTTCCTGTACGAGGACGGCCTCCGGCCGCTCCTTGAGCTCGGCCCGGCGACCATCACCCGCGCCTCGCACGTCGAGCCCACTCCCGACGGCCGGTGGACCGCTGACCTCGCGCCCCGAAGCGGCCCGGTCCTCGGCCCGTTCACGCTCCGCCAGGAGGCCCTCGACGCCGAGCGCGCGTGGCTCGAGGTCCACCTGCTCCGCGACTGGCCCGCTCCGCGAGGCTGATCGCTGCATTCCCTCTGCTCCCTCACCATCACTCCGACGCGCACCAGGAGGACAGGGACGTGCGCTATCGCCTGAAACTCGCGACGTGGACTGTCGTGCGCGAGCCCGGCCAGCCTTCGCCACGGATCCTCTCCGATCCCGCCGCCGCGGCCCTGCTCGCGTTCGACCTCACGCGGGCGTGCGACGACGACAAGGAGCACTTCTTCGTCCTGCTCCTCAATGCCCAGAACCACTACCTCATGCACACCGAGGTCTCGGTCGGCACGCAGTCGGCGTCGCTGGTCCATCCCCGTGAGGTCCTCGGGCCGGCGCTCCGGGAGGGTGCGACCTCGCTCATCCTCATCCACAACCACCCGAGTGGCGATCCGACGCCGTCGCGCGAAGACCTGCGGCTCACCCGGCAGCTCGCCGACGCGGCGCAGCTGCTCGATCTCCGGATGCACGACCACATCATCGTCGGCAACGGCACCGAGCGCTGGGTGTCGCTCGCGGAGCGCGGCGATCTGTAGGAGGTCCTGATGGCTCACCAGACCTGGGGCCGCTGTCCCGACTGCGGCGCCGCCGTCCTCGTCACGCCCGTCCGAGGGAAGCCCGGCGAGATCGCGCCGCACGCATGCGGCGCGCGCGCCTGCGAGTACGAGCGCTGCCGGGTCAAGCGGCTGATGGACGAGATGGTGCAGTTCCCGACCGACGAGTGGTACTGCCCCCGCCACGGGCTCCTGCTCGCCGCGCGTGACCTCGTCTCGCTCTATCGCGTGGAGGGCGACGCCGACTGGACCGCCATCTGCGAGATCATCTCCGAACTCCTGCCCCAACTCGTGGCCAAGGTCGAGGCGCGAGAGCGGGGCAAGGCCTCGTGACGCCGGCAGCCGCCCGGCACGCGCGGCACGCGCCGGCTCCACGTGAGCCTCGATCCGATGTCACCCGTGCGATCGAACGGGCGCGCGAGATCGACCGCCGGGTACGTGACCAGGTGTTCGCGCGCCTCGCGTTTTCCTGGCGCTTCGAGGACGGTCAAGGCATCGAACCGATGCCGCCGCTCTCCGCGGCGGAACTCGAAGCCCTCCGGTGGGAACTAGACTTCCGTTATCGCCGGACACTCCAGGACGCGTCCGAGATCTGATGGGCGCGCACCGGCTCAACCCGCACGGAGATCTGAACCGACTGCGCCCTCCGCGCCCCCGTGAGGGCTCAGGCATCTTGGCATCAGGGAGTTCCATGAACAACGCGATCTCTTCACGTCCCGCCAACCTCCCGCGCGGCGATTGGACGGAGGCCGCCGTCCGCGTCCTCGACGAACGCTACACGCTCAAGGACGAGGCCGGCCGCGGCCTCGAGACACCGGACGACGTCATGTGGCGCGTGGCCTACACCGTCGCCAGCATCGACGGGAAGTTCGGCGCGGACGACGAGCAGGTGACGCGCGGTGCGAGACGCTTCTACGGGCTGATGGTGCGCGGCCAGTTCATGCCCAACTCGCCGACGCTGATGAACGCCGGCAAGCCGCACGGGCTTCAGTGGTCGGCGTGCTACGTCCTCCCGATCCCCGACGACCTCAGCGGGATCTTCATGGCGATGCACGACGCCGCGCGGATCCATCAGGCAGCCGGTGGTACCGGGTTCGCGTTCTCCCGGCTGCGTCCGAAGAACTCGCGCGTGCGCACCACGAGCGGGGTGTCGTCCGGTCCCGTGAGCTTCCTGCGCGTCTACAACGCCGCCACCGAGCACGTGAAGCAGGGCGCTTCCCGCCGCGGCGCGAACATGGCGATCCTCCGCGTCGATCACCCCGACATTCTCGAGTTCGTGAACTGCAAGCGCGACGGCGGCATCACCAACTTCAACATTTCCGTCGCCATCACCGACGCCTTTATGCGTGCCCTCGAGGACGGCGCGAAGTACGAGCTGCTGGCGCAGCCTGGCTGGCCGCTGCCGGGTGGCGGCCGCGCACAGGGTGGCGAGGTCCTCGGTGAGCTCGACGCGAGGGAGGTGTGGCAGAGCATCTGTGAAGCCGCGTGGACAACCGGCGATCCGGGTCTCTTCTTTGTCGACCGGGTCAACCGGAGCCCTGCCAACGCCGCTCCGACGCTGCAGCAGATCGAGGCGAGCAACCCCTGTGGCGAACAGAATCTCCCACCCTATGGCGCATGCACGCTCGGGCACCTGAACCTTGCTGCGTTCGTGCATCAGACTGAGATCGACTGGGATGCGCTGGCAACCGCGGCACAGGACAGCGTGCGGTTCCTCGACAACGTCGTCGAGGCGAACCCTTACACCCTGCCCGCAATCCGGGAGCAGGCTCTCAACGAGCGGCGCATCGGGCTCGGTGTGATGGGCTGGGCCGATCTCCTCTTCACGCTCGGCATCCCCTACGCAAGCGAGGAGGGCGTGCAGCTCGCCCGACGGCTCGGCCAGTTCGTCCTCAATGCGGCGCAGCAGGCCAGTCATGCGCTGGCGGTCGAGCGGGGTCCGTTCCCGTGGTTCGGGCGGTCGATCTACAAGGACGGCCCACCGCGACGGAACTCGAACCTCACGACCGTCGCGCCGACGGGAACCGTCTCGATCTTCGCCGGCTGCTCATCGGGGATCGAACCGCTATTCGCCCTCGCGTTCCAGCACCGTGTTCGGCAGCCCGACAAGTCGACCCGGGTGCTGACCTTCGTCAACTCCGCCGTGCGGCAAGTCCTCGCCGCACGTGGCCTGGACATGCCAGAAACCCTCGAGGCCCTCGAGCGCCAGGGGACGCTCCACGACATCCCGGGTATCCCGGAGGACCTGAAGATCCTCTTCGCCACGGCCCATGAGGTACCCGTGGAATGGCACGTTCGGCACCAGGCGGCCTGGCAGATGTCGTTCAGCGAGTCGAGCGTCTCGAAGACCATCAACCTGCCCAACGCCGCCACCGTCGAGGACGTCGCTCGCGCCTACCGACTGGCCTGGGCCAGCGGCTGCCTCGGCATCACTGTGTTCCGCGACGGCTGCAAGGGCGAGCAGGTCCTCCACATCGGCGCCAGCCGGAGCACCGACCCGCCGGCTGAGGCCCCGTCAGCGACGGAGCTCGTTCCCCTCGTCGAGCCCCGCCCGCGCCGCGTGAAGGGCGAGACCTGGGAGATCCAGAGCCCGCTTGGCGAGGTCTACGTGACGCTCAACGTCACGACAGAGGACGAGCCCTTCGAGATCTTCGTCCGCGTGGGGAAGTCCGGGACCGACATCGAGGCCTTCGCCGAGGCCCTTGGCCGGCTCATGTCCAACTTCCTCCGCTACAACCGGCTGCCGGATCGCAGAACCCGGCTAGCGAAGATCGTCAAGCAGCTCTCAGGCATCGGTGGCTCCGGACACGTCGGTTTCGGCGCCAACCGGATCCGCTCGGTCCCCGACGCCATCGCGAGAGCGATCAGCGAATTCCTCGCGCCGGAGGAGGCCAAGGAGCTCGGACTCGTCAGCGGCGGCGCGGAGCATTTCGAAACGCTCAGGCCAGTCGGTGACATGTGCCCGAAATGCGGCAACGCCACGTTCGTATACGAGGAAGGCTGCAAGAAGTGCCATAGCTGTTTCCACAGCGAGTGCTGACTAGATGGTGAACGTGGGATGACTCGCCTGAGCTCAGATGAACTGCGGCTTGGCCGCGTCTTCAATGGTTTCGACTATCAGATCCAAGTTTGGGTCGTCGACGGCCTCATCCGCGGCTGCGCCCACCCCGCCAGGATGCGCTCCGCCGGCGTGCCCTGCTGCAATGCCTACCGCTACGCCGGTCAGCCCATCGCCGGCGTGGCTGGCGCTGAGACCTTCCGACCGGAGATGACCCGGCGCGCATGATCCTCCGAGGAGACGCATCACTAGGCGGCGGGTTCCTCGATCGCAAACACCGGAAACCTTGCCGCGAGTCTCTGCATGTCTCCCAGCGTTGGGGCCTCGAGTCCGAAGTAGAGCCGAGCCGGCCGCTTCGGCGACCTGGTGAAGGCGCGACGCTGTACGTAGGCCAGCAAGATGGGGGCTCGTTCGTCGACGGGGATCTCACGAAGGTGAACTCGACGACGGACACCATGGATGATGAACGCCTCGCCGTGGGCCGCCCGCACGTTCTTTACCCACGCGCGCTCTCCAGCGAGCGACACGAGATATTTCTTGCCCTTGATCTCAGAGGGGGACACCGAAGACGAATCGGCTTCCCCGAAGTCCTACCGCGCACCTCCAGCGTGACGCTTCGGGGTGTGATTCCAATGCCCGTGATCAGCGGCGCGATGCGCCGGTTGAGCCAGTCGACGAGACTCATGACACCACAATCCTTCTGCCGCCTCTGACTCCTGTTCGGCCGACCAGGCTGGTTCCGTAAGTCCAGTCAAGCCTATCTCGTGACAGCCCAGAGGGTCATCGGCGTAGCGCCCAGTCGGACTCAGCCGCGGGCCACCCAATCGTTACCAGGAACCAACACGCCGGCTGCAGCTCTGCGCGGGGTGCCGAACCCTCGGAGGTCGCCTGATGCGCGTCCGCATCGAGATTCCAGAGCCCACCACCAAGTCCCGGTCTCGCAACGTCAATCGGGCGGTGCGCGCGGTCCTCACGGTCCGGGCCATGAAACTGGCCCTCACCGAGGCCGTGACCGCTCAGGCTCAGGCCATCGCCGCTCTTAATGGCGGCCAGAAGGGTGAGGCCGAGCGCATCCTCCGCGAGATGGGCGTGGGACTACTCCGCGTCTGAGCCGCCGTCCGGCTGACCCAATCGCCGCACATGGCGCCGGCCCCGACCCGCCAATCTGGCCGATCCGTGAGGTCCAGGAGACCGTCCTGCCATGGACAAGAAGCGCGTGATGCTGACCACTCTCCGCCAGTACCTGGGCCGCCTCCAGGCGCTCGAGCGGGCCCACTGCGACAACGGCTCGGCGCCGATCCCCGACTTCCCGTGCCTCATGCCTCTCATCGACGAGACCCGCGACATCATCCGGCTCGTCCTACGCCGGCGCGCGCTCACGCCGCTCCGCCGTCCGTAACGCCGCCGCTCAAACCCGGGCCCGGCCCGACGCGACAGGAGCCTTCCGGAATGCCCATGACGCCATTCGCCACCGTGCTTTCCGATTACATCAAGGCCGGTTATCCAGCGATCGCCGTCACCACGCACGAGGAGGAGCGGCTCCTCCGGGATCTCCAGACGCTGAAGGACATCGGCTGGTCATTCGCCTCATGGAGCGCCGTGCGCGGCTGGCGCGATCCCGAGGGAAAGGCGATCCAGGGCACGACAGCGGGCGCCACCGCTCCGACCGCAGTGCTCGAGATCCAGAAGCTCCAGAAGAGGACGGTGGCCGTCTTCTTCGACCTCCAGGCCCACTTCATCACCGAGCCGGACACGGTCCGCGCGATCCGCGACGCGCTCGAGATCGCCAAATCCTCGTTCCGGCCGATGCTGCTCTGCTCGCCGTACAGCACCCTGCCGCTCGAGCTCGAGAAGGACGTCGCCCTTCTCGACTACGCGCTGCCCACGTCGGGCCAGCTCCGCGACCTGATCCCCGAGCTACTCAAGAGCATCAAGCAGGCGGCCGCCCGGACGGCGGGCACCCAGCGGGCCTATCCGACGGAGCTCGAGGACGGCGTGATCGAGGCGATGATCAACGCCGCCCGGGGTCTCACCTGGAACGAGGCCGAGAGCGCCTTCTCCCTGGCCATCATGACCGCCCAACCGGGCGCGATGGCGGGCGTCATTCAGCGCGAGAAGACCTCGCTCGTCCGCAAGCAGGGCCTGCTCGAGCTGATCGACCCACGACTCACGCTCGACGTTGTCGGAGGCCTGGATCCGCTCAAGGAGTGGCTGCTCGAGCAAGGGGCCCTGATCAAGTACGCCGCCGAGGCGCTGGCGTGGGGCTTCGTCCCCGAGGACCTGCCGAAGGGCGCGCTACTGACGGGCCTGCCCGGCACCGGCAAGAGCCTCATCGCGCGCGCCGCAGCCGCCACCTGGGGGCTGCCGCTCCTCCGCCTGGACATGTCGCGGATTCTGGGCTCCCTCGTCGGCCAGTCCGAGACCCGGATGCGCGATGCGTTGCGCCTGGCCGAGGCCATGGCGCCGTGTGTCCTCCACGTGGACGAGATCGAGAGGGCCCTGGCCGGGGCCGGCACGGACACCTCGGGCGTCAGCACGCGCATCATGGGCCAGCTCCTCACCTGGCTCCAGGAGCGCGGGGTCGGTCCGGACGGCTTGCCCTCGCCCGTCTACGTCATCGCCACCGCCAACAACCCCGACTCGCTGCCGGCTCCGCTCCTTCGCCCGGGCCGTTTCGACGGCCGGTGGTTCGTCGACCTCCCGCAGGGCTTCGAGCGGCGCGTGGTCGCCCAGATCCATCTGGCCAAGCGGCGGCAGTCCGTCGTACCGGCCGACCTTGACGAGCTCGTCGAGCAGACGGCCGACTACAGCCCGGCCGAGATCGAGCAGGTGATCAAGACCGGCTGTGCGGCCGCCTTCCGCGAGCGCCGAGGCCTGGCGGCCAAGGATCTCTTCGACGCCGTCAAGCGGGTCATGCCCCTGTCGAAATCGCGGCGGGAGGATCTCGAAAAGATGCGCGAGGAGGCGCGCCGGACAGGGGCGCTGTTCGCCAACGCTCCGGAGACGGGCTTCGGCGCCTCACGGCGGCTCCTGGACATCGGCTAATTCTTCGCCTTACGGCGTCGGCTCACGGAGCCCGAATCCGTGAGCCGACTTCCCCGCCCCGCCCGAGGCGGCTTGCTTCATACCCTCGACAGGCCTGCGTATGACTCTCGACGACTCCGATGGTCCGCTCGTCGCGCGAGAAGAGGTCGACCCCGTCGACGCCGAGACGCTTCGGCTGGAACTCGAAGATCGTGCGTTCTTCGACGATGGCGACGAGCCTCAGGTGGCGCATGAAGTCGCCGCCGCCGCCCAGGGCAACGGCCACGGTCAGGGCCGCATCTATGACCGCGACCTGGTCACGCTCTATCTCAACGACGTCGGTCGGGTGGCGCTCCTCACGCATGAGCGTGAGCGGGAGCTCATCGCCGGCCTTCGCGCCACGCGCGCGGCCTTCGTGCGCGTTGCCGTCCAGTTCCCCGCCATCCAGGAGGCGATCCTCGACGCCCTGGAGCCGCTGGTCCACGGCCGCATGGCGAAGAGCCCGGCCGTGGCCGGCGAGCTGATCGATCGCACGGAGCTATTCCGGATCCTCGATCGCTTGCACCGGACGGCGGGCTGTCGCCGCCGAGAGGCTCCTCGCCCGCCCACCAGGAAGCTCGGGGGCGTCGTCCGCCGGCTGCTCCAGCCCCTACCGATACGCGGCGACTTCCTGCTCGGAGTCCTCGCCTCACTCACTGCGACTGCGGAGGCGATCGAACGCACCCATGCGGAGCTCGCCACCGCTCGCGACGTAGCCGATCGTCATGCCCTTGCCAGCCGCCTGGAGACGTCGTGCCGAAGCACCGGCCTGGGGCCGGCGGCGTTCACCCGGGTCTGGGCCCAGCTCATGGAGGCGAGCGCTCGCTACCGCGAGCAGCGCGACGCGATGATCGGCGCCAACCTGCGCCTCGTCGTGTCCATCGCCAAGCGGTATCGCGGTCCGCAGCGGCAGTTGCTCGACCTCATCCAGCAGGGCAACCTCGGCCTCCTGCGAGCGGTGGAGCGCTTCGATCCCTCGCTGGGCTACCGGTTCAGCACGTACGCGACGTTCTGGATCCGCCAGGCCATCACCCGTGCCCTCGCGGAGACCAGCGCGACAATCCGCCTGCCGGTCCACCTCGTCCAGGCCCAGCGGGCCCTGGCCAGGGCCGAGCGACAGCTCCGCAACGGCTCGCCCGAGCCGATCCCCGTTTCGCAGCTCGCCGCGGCAGCGAATCTCAGTCCGGCCACGGTGCGCACCGCGCTCGCCGCGCCGCCGGAACCACTGTCCCTCGACGCTCCGCTCAACGAGGACGACAACCACCTGCTCGACTGTCTCAGCGACCGCTCGGCCACCGCGCCGCTGACGTTCGCCGAGACCAGTCACGACCGCGAACGCCTCGGCGACGCGCTCAACCGCCTGCATCCACGCCTCCGCGCGGTCCTGCATCTGCGCTTCGGCCTCGAGGGCGAGCAGCCTCACACGCTCCGAGAGGCGAGCGACCGGCTCGGCGTGACACGCGAGCGCGTCCGCCAGCTGGAGAAGACAGCGCTCAAGCGCCTGAGGCGAATCCTGCGCAGCCCTCGCCACAGCCGGCCCTGACCGGCTCCGGCGTCGCCTTCCTCAGGAGGTCACCCGCATGGCGACAGACCCCGTGTGCTCCGCCACCGATATCCTCGGCAGCGGCCTCATCGTCCAGCTCAGGGTCAAGCTCTGGACCGGCACGGCCGAGCTCGAGACCAACGACATCGGGATGAAGCCCGAGGAGCTGGCCGAACACTTCCAGCTCGGGCGCAAGCTCCTCGTCCCCAAGGACGCCCTCGACCCTGTCCGTCAGGTCGCACGGCGCGCCAAGTACGCGCTCGAGCAGCTGAGTCATCCCCTGCCGGATGGCGGCCGCTTCCTGCTTGCACAGACCACGCCCGAGGTCCTCGCCGCACTCCAGGGACACCGCCAGGAGTTCTCCGAGGTCGTGGAACGGTTCATCGCCGCCTATCCGACCGCGCGCGCGGCCATGGAGCCCCAGTGGCGAGCCGCCGCGCAGACGGCCTGGGTGAAGGCAGGTCAGCCGGACACCGATGAGGCATTCCAGCAGCAGTTCCTCGCCCGCGTGGCCCAGCTCTATCCCAGCGAGGAGCAGCTGCGCCGGAAGTTCGACTTCTTCTGGCTGAGCTACCAACTGAGCCTCACCGGCCTCCGCGAGGTGAGCGCCGCGCGCGTGGCGGCCGAGGAAGAGCAGCGGCGCCAGGCCGACGAGACCTACCGCCACGAGGTGCAGCAGCGACTGGCCGAGACGCTCGACCGGAGCATTGGCGAGCTGCACGCCCAGATCGCCCACACCTTCGAGCGCGTGCTGGAGCACGTGAAGTCCGGCCGCCCGCTCCGCGACGGGAGCCTCGGCCGTCTCCGGCAGAGCATCGAGCGCTTCCGGAAGCTCAACGTCTTCGGCGACAGCACCCTCGAGCAGACCATCGCCCGCTTCGAGCAGACCTGCCTGCACGAGCTCGACAGCGCCACGGTCTCGAGCAGTCCGGATCTTCGTCAGGTCTTCCAGCAGGGCCTCGAGTCGGTCCTCGCCGCCGCGAGCGCCGGAGGTGAGGTCAATGCCCTCACCGGCCGCCTGCGCCGGCAGTTCGACCTCGGAAACGACGACGCGCCCACGGGGGATGCCGGCACGGAGGACGAGGACGAAGCAAGTGTGGCCGCGCCCGCGTCAACGTGAGCGCCAGGGGTCCCGAGGCGCCCCAACAATGAGACCACCCCCACCTGTGCCAACTTCGCGAGCTCGTCGTCGAACTCCTGTGGGGCTGCCACGACGTGCCCCTCGCGAAGTCCGAACACGTCGCCGACCAGCTCGTCCGGCACCGGCCTTTGCCAACCGCGGCGCAGGAGGCGCCTGCTCCATGAGCGAATACGTCGTCATCGCTACCGTGTTCACCGAGGCTCGCCATCTCGTCGATGCGCTGGTCGACCTCGGCTTCCCGCCCGACACGATCGAGGCCCACGATGGCCCGGTCACGCTCTACGGCTACCGCGGCGACGCGCGCCCCGAGCGCGCGGAGATCGTCATCCGCCGCGAGTACGTCGGCCGGGGCTCGAACGACATCGGGTTCTCGCGCCAGCCCGACGGAGTCTTCCGCGCGATCATCTCCGAGTACGACCAGCGTACCCCGGGCGCGTGCGGGCCTTACGACCAGGCCTTCCTCGGGCGCCTGGCGCAGGCCTACTCGCTCCGCACGATCCAGCACCACTACCGCGCCCGCGGCTACCAGGTCCACGTCCAGCGGCAGTCGGACGGGGCCGTCCAGGTCGTCGCCGAGCGCTGAGGTTCACCATGCCCAGGCTCGTATTCACCATCGATCCCGCTGGGAAAGTGGCGCTTACGGTGGAGGGCGTCCCGGGCCCGGCCTGCCACACGCTCACGCGCGAGGCCGAGGATCTGCTCGGAACGGCCACGCACCGCGAACGCACGCGCGAGTACTACCAGCAGATCCGCGCTGCAGGACCGCGGCAGACCCAGTCCAGCTGACCGCCATGTTCGATGCCTTCACGCTCCGCCCCGACGGCACCGTCGTCGGCCTCTACACCGACGCGATCGACCTACGCGCCCTGGGCCACATACGCGCCGAACGCGCCAGCGCCGTGGAGTGGGACGAGGTTGCGCAAGCCTGGCGCGCGCGCATTCTCGCGACCGGTGAAGTACTGGGTCCCTTCCAGCGCCGCGAGGAGGCGGTCGACGCCGAGCGCCGCGTCCTCGCGGCCCACTTGCACAGCCTGGCCTCGCCGCCTGAGCGGACGGCCTGAGAACTGATCTACCCCGGTTGCGCTAATGCGTCCCGCTCGCAACTGAGATCACAGCAAGGCAGCGCCGTGATCCGGCTTTCGCGGTCCTGAGAACCGACAGTGCCGTCCACAATCAGCGTGTGTGCAGGCCGGTGCCGTCCGCGCCCTCGCGGCCGGCCCTGCGGGAGGCTCATACCGCCGCCATGACCAACGCCCAGATCTTCCGGCTCCTCGACCAGGTCGCCGCAGGCCTCGAGCGTGAGGCCCAGTTGAGCGACGAGGAGCGCGAGGCCAAGCGCGAGGAGATCGTCGCCTGGTTCCGCCCGCTCCACGCCCGCCTCCAGGCGGCCCACTTCGAGCGGCCGTGCCCGATCCCCTGGACCCTCGTCCTCCAACAAGATGCCGTCGACGTGCCGCCGCTACCCGAGCCGCACGAGTGCGCGGACTGCTTCAACACGGTCTACGCCGCGTGGAAGCGGGCGCGCGGCCGCGCCACGATCCTGTCGCCGCCGACGAACGGCGCCGCCGCATGACGTCGGACGGCGCTGCCGGCCGCCCTATCCTCTGGATCCCTCTTCTCGTCCTCGCCGCCTTCGGAGCCGCGACGCCGGCGTGCACCGCGGCCGGTGGTCGCCGCATCGACGCGCGAGTCGTCCGCGTGAGCGACGGCGACACTCTCGTGGCGCGCCTGGCGACCGTCACGCCCGGACTGCAGAACGAAGAGAAGGTACGCCTGGTCGGGATCGACTGCCCCGAAACCGGCCAGGCGCCTTGGGGATCACGCGCTGCCGCCAGGCTGACCACGATCGTGCGCCACCGTCCCGTGATCCTCGAGCTCGCGATCCAAGCGCGCGACCGCTACGGCCGCCTGCTCGCCGGCGTTTACCTGGCCGACGGTACGACGCTGGTGCAGGAGCTGCTCGTGCGCGAGGGCTTCTGCCGGACGCTCGTCATCCCGCCGAACGTCGACTACATCGAGCAGCTCCGCGCCGCGAAGACCGAGGCCCAACGCGCCGAGCGCGGCATCTGGGCCCGGAGCGGTGGCCTCACGGAGAATCCAGCGGAACATCGCCACCGGTAGGCGCGTGCACCCGGGTTCAACGTTTCTCGCGCCGGCTCTGGCGGTCCCAAATCCTGGGTGCTGTAATGGCTTCGTCGGATGAAGCGTGAGGATGCCCCGAATCGCCGACCTTTGGTTTCCAGGCGTAGGCCGATCTCCAAAGGCTGCACCGGTCGCATCACCGAGTAAGCACATCGCGTAGGGAGAGCGTATTGGGTACCGAAGACGCGGTTTGCCAGATCTGCGGCCGGTCAATCCTACCCGGTGAAAGCGTAGTCAAGGTCGCGCACGACGTCATGCACGACGCCTGTCTGCCCAGCACCAAGCGCCGGAACGAGGAGCACGGCGGGGCGTCCTAGTAGGCATTGCGCGCGCTCCGACAACCCCGTCCGCGGACGAAGCAGTCCGCCCTCATCTGCGCCTCCACGTGGACGTCTTCGATCCACCACATCCTCGAGTGACGGTCGTGCGTTCGCCGCCGTTGACTCACGAGCTCACATGGCCCCACAGTGCTCCGCCCTCGCCAGACCGGCGGCGATTCCCGCCGGCGCCGGGCTCCGGCTCCGCCAGCTCCTCAGCCTGCCCGACGCGCCCTTCGCCGCCCTCGCCGCCTCATGCGGTGACGGCCAGCTCCTCGCGAGTCTTACGGCGGGCTCGACCGCGATCCGATACGGCATCGAGCCTCACCGCCCGCCTGCCAACCAGGCAGCCACGCGTCTCTCTCGGGTCCTGATCTGCGATCTCGAAGACGCGCGCGTCGCACACGATGAGGTGAGCCTGCTGGTCCTCGGACCAGCGACACGATCCGCCAGGAGCGGCCGTGTGCCGCGTCGGCGCGATGTCGGCGACGTCGCGTGTCTACGCGCCGTTCTGCCATGGCTCCGTCCCGGAGGGATCCTGCTCCTACTCCTCGCGGCTGACGAACTCCAGCCGTCGGCGATCAAGCTCCTGAGCGCGCGCTACGACGCCGTCACCGCCTACCGGTTGTCCTCGAGCGCCACGAGCACCCTCGCCATCGTCGGTGTGAAGAAGCCGAGCGCTCACTTCGACCCGGCCGTGCGCGATGCGCTCGCGGAAGCTCGCGCTGGCCGCGCAGCGATTCTGCCCGCCCGGCCGTCCGCCGCCTACACGGTGCCCACCGGGCACCGCTTGTCGATCTTCCGGTCGGTCATCCTCGATCCGGAAGTCCTCGAGAACGAGGTCCGTCGCTCGTCCGTCTGGTCCGCGTTCTGGCAGGCGCAGGTCGCCGGACGCGGCCGGCCGCCGGCGCGGCCACCGTTGCCTCTCCACAAGGGCCACCTCGGTCTCTTGCTTGCCGCCGGCGAGTGCGACGGCATCCTCGGCCAGGGCAGGGGCCGTCACCTGGTTCGCGGGATTGTCCGAAAGCGCGACATCGTCCTCACCGACAACGACGGTGGCCAGCAGACGACGCGTACGCGTGACGTCTTCCGCGTCGTCGTGAAGCTGCTCTTTCCCGACGGCACTCTTCGGGTCATCGGCGACCAGGCCCCATCGGTCAGCATGGAGCCCGATGCCGGCGACGCCGTCGAGGGCCTTAACACGGCTCTCGGCGGCTCCATCACACTGGACCCCCCAGAGGAAGACGTGGAGCTCAACGCCCTCACCGGCCGCCGTCGACGCTCCTTCGATGTCTAACTCCGATGTGCTCCCTCCAGCGGCCAACTGGGACCATCGCGCTGCACGCGGCCTGCTGGAGCGCGATGATGGGTAGCAGAGAAGACAGCTTGGGGACCATCGACGTGCCGCCAGTCGCTGCGCGACCGCCATGAGGGAGGGCAGAACGGTGGAGAAAGGCAACCCTGGGGTGATCGCCCGTCCGCCGCTGATCTACCTGGGGGCGCTGGCGCTCGGGCTGGGGCTCCATGCCGCCGCAGGGGTCTCCGTCCTGCCCGGCACGGTCGCGCGCGTCCTCGGGGTCGTGCTGATCGCGAGCGCCGTGGCGATCGTCGTGCCCGCCTTTCGAGCGATGGCGCGCGCCAGCACGAGTTTTCGAACGGAGCGGCCGACAACCGCGATTGTGACCGCCGGACCCTTCCGCTACACCCGGAACCCGATCTATGTCGCCCTGACGCTCTTCTATCTGGGGATCGGCGTGGTTCTCAATGCACTCTGGGTCCTGCTCCTGATCGTCCCCGTCATCGTCGTGATGCAGCTCGGCGTCATCACCCGGGAAGAGCGGTATCTCGAACGGAAGTTCGGCGAGGAGTACCTGCGCTACAAGGCACGCGTCCGCCGCTGGCTCTGAGTCCGTGCTGTAGCTCGCCGAGGCGGCGCCGTCATCTCTGTCGCGCCTTAGAGAACTGCCACAACGCACGATCGATGATCCTCATCTCGTGACCGGTCGACTGCGCCAGCCGACGGGCGAAGCCAGTGTATGCCCACCAGAACTCGAACGTGTAGGCCGGCGGCCTGGCGAAGCCGAGCGACCACAGGGCACGGTAGTCGAGGATCGGGTACGGCCGCTTGTCGCAGAAATGAAGGATGACCGACGCCGTCGGCCACCCCACGCCAGCGAGGCTGCGCAGGATATACATCTTCGCCCGCTCATCCTTGGTCGCCAGCGCTATCTGCGTCGCCTCGCGGACTCGGGCTGACGTGTTCATCGCGCAGCGAGGCTGAGAGCGAGGCGTTTTCCAGCGGCACAACTCGAGGAACTCTGCCCGGGTGAGGTAGCCACGGGCGCGCGCACGCGGAGATAATTCGTCGACGATCTCCTCCTCGCCGGGATACCTATACGACTTCGCCCACCGCGGGATCTGGGAGCGTGGAAAGCGTAGCTTGAACACCCACGACTCCCCGGGCCGGTCCTGCAAGACGTCACGACGGCCGATTCGAAGACCGATGCCATCCCGCGGCGCCAGAGTCAGATGTTGGGTGCGCTCGCTCGCTGGGCGTGCCACCGTGCTGCGTTCCTCGAGGAGCATAGGGCGACCCGCGGGGCCCCGCAACTTCGATTCCGATACGTTCTCGATTCGGATGCGCCAGCGGGCTCCTCCGCCGGCATGAGGGACATCCAGTGACGCTCGCCGCGATCTCCATCGCCGACTCTGCCACCGCCGACGCGCAGGTGTGGAGCGACCGCTGGGTCGTCGATCCGCGGGACGATGTCTTCTACGTCCTCTCGCTGATCGGCAGGCCCATGGCGGTCCGCACCCTGCTCGCCGCGGTCACCGAGCGTGCGCCTCTCCGGCTGATGCACCAGCGCACGCCCCACGACCTCAAGCCGCACGCCCTCAGCCGCTACCACACACGCTCGGGCCGTCTGCCTTCCGGCGCGGTCCACGCCGTGCTCAGCTGTGCGCCGGCCGGCGCCCGGCTCGTCCTGGCCGAAAACGAGGCCGCCTTGCCGGGGGCCTGCTTCGAGGACCTCGTGCTTCACCGGGGTCTCATGGCCATCCCGGAGTGGGCGCCGTGCCTCTTCGCTCTCCTGCTCGACCGCAACTACGCTCACCGGTTGGCCGGACCGATCCCGGCCGTGCTCGTGAGCGCGAGCGAGACGGCGCTCGACCAGCTCGTTCAGGAGGCCCTCCAGCACGGCGCGATCGCCTTCCCACCCGAGGGCGATCAGCCGGAGGACATCTGATGCCGCGTTTCACCGTCAGGACGAACTGCGAATGCTCGCTGAGCATCGAGGCGGACGACGCCGAGGCCGCGATCGAACCGGCCCAGGAGACTCCCTACAGCGATTGGGACACAGCATGGGCGCCGATCGAAGCCGAAGAGGAGTACGCGGAGCCACTCAACGCCTGACGCTCATGCGCGGAGGACGAATTTCACCGATGCCAGAGTACCGCGTGATCTGGCAGATCGACCTGGACGCCGAGGAGCCGCGCGCGGCGGCCGAGCGCGCAGCGGAGATCCTCCACAGGCTCGACGTTCACGACCAGTGCAGTGCTACCGTGTTCGACGTGTACGAACGCTGCGCCGGCGTCGTCCGACGTACCGCTATGCGCATCGACCTCTCGAACGCGACCGAGAATCGACCGATCCGGTTTCGCGTCGACACGCTGCCGTAATCCCCCACCCGCTCACGACATCCTATGCCCCTCGACACGATCCAGACGATCGAGAACTACCTCTCCGCGTTTGGCCGGACCCTGGCCGCACGCGTCGCGCAGAAGTACCCTCCGCTCTACGACCCGCGCACGGAGCGCCCGCACCCGCGCCTCGCCGAGTTGCTGCGCCGCCCGTTTCCCGCCCAGGCCGACTGCATCACCGGCCTCGCGCGGGCCTTCGAGCGCCGTCGCGGACTCGCCCTCGTCGGCGAGATGGGCTCGGGCAAGACACTCATGGCGGCCGCGCT
>JBOHPM010000014.1:0-17251 GCA_050731715.1 Candidatus Rokuibacteriota bacterium | reverse complement strand
TGATGTACTCCCGGTCGGCCTCGCTGGGGCCGGCGTCCTCCCCGAGGTAGGTCCGGTAGACGGGGAAGTTCGCGATGATCTCCCGCAGCGCCCGGGTCAGGCTCGGCAGCGTGAAGTCGCGGGACGAGCGGTGCTTCTCGGAGATGAGGTCGAGCCGGTGGGCCAGCATGTTGAGCTCCGAGGCCATGGACTCCTGCATGATCAGCTGCTTGGACTCGTACACCACCTCGGTGAAGGGCGGGCGCTCCTTGATGAGCCGGGCATAAAGGTGCTCCATGGCCCGGGCCTGGCTGCGATCGACGAAGATGCCGTTGAGGAGATTCAGGAACTCGTAGCCCGTGGTCCCCTCGACGCCCCAGGAGGCGGGCAGGCGCTCGCCCGGGGTCAGGATCTTCTCGGCGAGGACGGCCACCGGCCGCCCCGCCGCGGCGCGGAGCCGCCGGAAGTACTCGGTCGGCGCGTAGAGCCCGTCGGGATGGTCGATGCGCAGCGCGGTGACCGGGGCCTCGGCCACGAGTCGGACGATGAGCCGGTGGGTGGCCTCGAACACCTCCGGGTTCTCCACCCGGAGCGCGGCCAGCTCGTTGACGTCGAAGAAGCGGCGGTAGTTGATCTCGTCGCCGGCCACCCGCCAGAAGGCCAGGCGATAGGCCTGCTCGCCCAGCAGGCCGTCGAGGAGGTCGAACGCGCGGGGCTCGCCCGGGGTGCCGTTGAAGCGCCGCACGGTGTCCTCGAGGAAGTCGCGCACCGGGGGGAACGCGTGCAGCAAGGCGGCCAGCCTCGCGATCCCCTGCTGACGGTCCCGGCGCTGGGCGGCCAGCCGCTGGGGATCCTGCTCGTCGGGGGCGGGGAGCGTCGCGAACCAGGCGGCGAGCGTCTTGAGCTCGAGCAGGCCCGGGTGGTCGGCGCCCAGCGCGGTCTGCAGCTCGTCGAGGCGGTGGCCGAGGATCCGCGTGTAGGAGCGGGGAGCCACCGGCAGAAGCGTCTCGTAGTGACGGACGCGGAAGGTGCCGTCGGCCAGCTCGAGCGTGAGCTCCCCGCGCTCGAGCACAGCGCCGTACTGATCACCGAGGATGGGCAGGAGCACCTTGCCGGCGAGCTCCGGCTTGACCGGGCTCCATTCGATGTCGAAGTACGGCGCGTACGGGGAGGCGGCCCCGTGCTCCAGCACGTCGGACCACCAGGCATTGCGGTTCTGGGCGATGCCCATGTGATTGGGCACCACGTCGATGACGAGCCCCATCCCGTGGCGGCGCAGCGCGGCGGCGAACCGCCAGAAGGCCGGCTCACCGCCGAGCTCCTCCCGGAACCGGTTGTGGTCGGAGACGTCGTACCCGTGCGACGCCGTGGAGGCCGTCGCGAAGAACGGCGAGGCATAGCAATCGGAAATCCCCAGCGCGGCCAGGTAGGGGACGAGCGTGGCGGCATGATCGAAGGTGAGGGTCGGCCCGAGCTGCAGGCGGTAGGTTGCCCGCATGGGAGCGCTCACGGCGGCGGCGTCCTCGCCAGGTCGAAGCCCAGCGTATCGGCGAGCGGCCCGAGCACCTCCCGCGCGTCCGGAAGCCGCTGCCACAGCGCGAAGAAGCGGTTCTGCGCGCGCCAGAGCCCGAAGCGCACCTCGAGACGCCGCGCCCCTTCGATCAGCGCCACGGTGGCGGCTACCCGGTCGGGCCCGGGCTGCTCGCCCACCGCGTCCAGCGCCCGGGCCACCGCGCGCATCATGACCGGCCGGGCCCCGGGGAGATCGAGCGTGAGGCCCATGGCCAGCGCCTCCTCGCTGAGCTCGAAGGCGCGCTCGGGGAGCGTCCCCGTTTCGGGCACACGCTCCAGCTCGGCCGTGAGCTGGTGCTCGAGCACGTGCTTGGCGGTGATGCGCAGCACTTCGGGAATGGGCGCTTCCGCCTGGCGCAGATAGTGAACCAGCTTGCGGCTGTCCTCCCAGATCCGGTGGTGCGCCTCCTCGTACCGCTCGAGGACAGTCTGGATGACGCGGGTGAGGACGCGGCGCCGCTCCTCGAGGAAGAGGTGGGGCAGTCCGAAGAGATCGCGCGGGAAGTACTCGTCCAGCCCCCGCACCATGTCGGCCATGCTGCGCTGGGCGTAGCGACGAAGGAGATCGGCCTGCATGCCCTCGTACGCCTCGGGGCCTTCGTCGCTGCGGATGCCGCAGGAGAAGTCATGGCCGCCGAAGTGCAGCCCGGCGTACATGAGGTCGCGAGTCTCGCCGGTGACGTCCGAGCTCACGCGCACGCGGCCCAGCCGCAGCATCGTCCCCGCATAGGCCTCCCGCGTGTCGTCGAGTCGTTGCACCCGCCAGGCGTACACGCGGGTATCCTCGGGCTGCTCGTCGAACAGCCCGCTGACGGCGTAGTGGGCCACCACCCGGCGCAGATCGACCACGGTGGGCCGGACGAGGCGCCGGTAGACCCCGCCCCCGTCGTGATACTCGGCAACGTTGCTGGGGGCCGCCTCCAGCCGGCGGACGAGCTCCGGCTCGAGCTGGCCGCCCCCGAGGTCGCGCAGGTACTGGATGGCCATGGCCGCGTACTTGAGGATCTGCACGGGCTCCAGCGACGAGAGCTCGTCGAAGAACCAGCCGCACGAGGTGTACATGAGCATCCGGTTGCGCTGCATCTCGAGCAGCCGCCGGGTCTCCACCTGGGCGGTTCCCTCGAGGGCCACCCGCTGGTAGCGGGCCAGCCAGGCGGCGAGCCGCTCGGGACGGCGGTCCAGGACGATCTCCACGTACGCGTCCCGGGCCTCCCAGGGGTCTTTGAGGTAGGCCGAGGCCCGCGCCTCGTAGAAGCTGTCGATCTGCTCGCGCAGCCAGTCGAGCGCGGCGCGCAGGGGGGCCCGCCAGCGCTGGTGCCAGTCGGTGCGGGTCCGGCAGCCGCAGTCGGCCTGCCAGCGCTTCACGCCGTGGGCGCAGCTCCATGAGGTGGCCGGACGGATCTGGACCTCCCACGCCGGCGGGTGCGCGGCGAGAAACGCGCCGTAGTTGGTGAGCGCCGCGACCGCTTCCGACTCGATCTGGTGCACGGCGGCCGCCAGGGCCATCTCGCCGAACTTCTTGTGATGGCCGTAGGACTCCCCGTCGGTGGCGCAGTGCACGAGCTGGGCGCCCTCACGGTCGTCGTCGAAGCCGTGCTTGAGCCGGGTGACCAGGTGCTCGCTGCGGTCCAGCGCGTCCTCGAACGCGATGGCCCGGGAGATGGGAGCGTCGTAGAAGAAGATCGCCAGGGTGAGCTCGCGGGGCCCCCGCCAGAGGTAGGGCCGGCTGGGATCGACGCGATCGCCCACGTCCTGCCAGGCTTCGCCGTCGAGCGGCCGGATTCGCCAGGCCTGGTGCGGGGCCAGGATCGTGAACTTCAGACCGGCTTCGGCGAGGACCTCGAGGCTCTCGTCGTCGACGGCCGTCTCGGGCAGCCACATTCCCTCCGCCTCGTGGCCGAAGCGCTGGCGGAAGTCGGCAAGCCCCCAGCGCACCTGGGTGACCTTGTCGCGCCGGGTGGCCAGCGGCAGGATCATGTGGTTGTAGACCTGGGCGATCGCGTTACCGTGACCGTCGCGGGCGGCCGCGCTCAGGCGGTCGGCATGCAGGATCCTGGCGTAGACGTCGTGGGCCTGGCGCTCGAGCCAGGCCATGAGCGTAGGGCCCACGTTGAAGGAGATCTTCTCGAAGTTGTTCACGATATCCAGGATGCGGTTGTCGCGGCCGATCCGGCGGGCCGCCGAGTTGGGCGCATAGCACTCCGCCGTCACCCGCTCGTTCCAGTCGTGGTAGGAGCCGGCCGAGTCCTGGACCTCCACGGCCTCGAGCCAGGGGTTCTCGCGGGGCGGCTGGTAGAAGTGGCCGTGGATGGCGACGAAGCGTTCCGCGGTCATGCCTCGTCCAGCGAGCGGAGGAACTCCCGCCGCCCGCCACGAGGCACCACGACCAGGCCGGAGCGATCGACGTGGTAGTGGCGGCGGTCGGCGGCCGGGTCCAGGCCGATCTCGGCATCGGCGGGGATGATGTTGAACCGGTCGACGATGGCCCGGCGGACCCGCGCCCCTTTGCCGACCGTCGTGTGGTCCATGATGATCGAGTCCTCGATGACGGCGCCCTCGTTCACCCACACGCTACGGCCCAGGATCGAGTTGCGGATGGTGGCGCGCTTGATCAAGCACCCCTCGGCGACCTGGATATTGTCAACGTCCCCGCCGATCAGGCGCGCCGGCGGTCCGGGAAACTGCCCGGTGCGGATGGGCCACGCGCGGTTGTCGAGGTCGAAACGGGGCGCCTCGCCGAGCAGATCCATGTGGGCTTGCCAGTACGTCTCGATGGTCCCCACGTCACGCCAGTAGCCCGGCTCCTCGTAGGGCTTCACTCCCACGACATCGTTGAGCTGGAAGTCGTAGGCGAACACCCGCCGGTGGGGCACGATCTCGGGAATGATCGAGCGGCCGAAATCGTGGTCGGTGCTGCGCCGGGCGTCGTCGAGGAGCGCGGCCACGAGCGCCTGGCGCTTGAACAGGTAGTTGCCCATCGAGACCAGGGCCCGGCCGGGTCCGCCCGGGATGGCGCTGGGGCGGTCGGGCTTCTCCTGGAAATCGGTCACGCGCCGGTCGCGGTCGACGCCGAGCACGCCGAACTGCGAGGCGTCGGCGACGGGGATGGGCCGGGCCGCCACCGTCACGTCGGCGTCTGTCTCGAGGTGGAAGTCCAGCATCTGGTTCACGTCCATGCGGTAGATGTGGTCGGACCCGAAGATGGCGATGACGTCGGGGTTGAAGTCGTCGACGAGGTTCAGGTTCTGTAACACGGCGTCGGCCGTGCCCCGGTACCAGGCGGGGCCGGCCCGCATCTGGGGCGGCACGATGGCGACGAAGTAATCGGGCACGATGCCCGTGGTGCGCCAGGCCAGTCGGACGTGCTCGATGAGCGATTGGGACTTGTACTGCACCAGGACGTAGAGGGACAGCATCTCGGAGTTGACGAAGTTCGACAGCACGAAGTCGATGATCCGGTGCCGGCCCCCGAAGGGGACGGCGGGCTTGGAGCGGTCCCGGGTGAGCGGATGCAGGCGCTTACCCTTGCCGCCGGCCATGATCATCGTGAGGATGCGGGGACGCCGCATCGCTCAGGCGAGACGGGGGCCCAGCGCCCAGGCCGGGTCCAGGTCCGGGAAGCAGAAGTCCTCGCGCTCGAGCCGGCGCAGCAGGTGCGCGGCCTCCGGCGTGAGCGGGTGGCCTTCGACCAGTCCCCGAGCCAGCTCGGCGAGCCGCTTGAACTCTGCGTAGTGCTCGGCCAGCCGCCGCTCCGCGTAGTCCCGGGCCGCGAACGTGGTGATGAGGAACTGCCAGTCGGAGGCCTGCAGCAGGAGCAGCTCGCGCGTGGCCTGGGCCAGCACGCGCCGGAAGTCCTTCCCACCCCCCTCCAGGCGCGGCAGCAGGTCGGCCCACTCGTTCTCCGCACTGTAGACTCGGTCCCACGTCCACTCGGTATCGGAATTGAGCCAGACGCGGTGATCGCCGCCCTCGCCCCACGAGCCCTCGGGCAGGGAGACGGTCCCCCGCGGCGGCACGGCCTGCAGGGCCTCGGCCAGCGTGACCGGCGCCACCCCGGCCGCGGCAAAATTGCGGGCGACCTGCTCGAGCCAGGCCGGCCCCTCGAACCACCAGTGACCGAACAGCTCCGCATCGTACGGCGAGCAGATGAGGGTCTGACCCTCGGCGCTTGCGGTGGTGGCGGTCTCCTTGATCAGATTCACGAAGTGGCGGGCCTGGCTCTGGACGGCCTGGGCGGCGGCCTCGGGATCGTAGGGGGCTTTGCTGCCGAGATCCCGGGCCGCGTCGGTGATGCGCCAGAAGCGCAATCCCCCGGGGAAGTGCTTCTTGTGGAATTCTAGGTAGGAGAAGTCGCCGGGGTAGCCGTGCTCGCGGCTCCATACTTGCAGCGTGGTCCGCGGGTCGCGGAAGAATGCGACGGCCTGCCCGACGCCACCCCGCGAGGCGACGCGCCACGGCATGTAGGGCGAGCGCCGGGGCGCCCGGGGAATCTCGGGCCGCGCGTCGGTCAGCTCGCTGCGGAGGGGAAAGTAGTCGCGATACAGGAAGAGCGGGGCGCCAGCCGCGATCAGATGGGAGTCGGCGATGAAGTATTCGAGACCATGAGCAGCCAGCATCTCCTCGAGGCCGGGCCGGAGGCGATGGCTCTTGCCCTGCTCCTGCCCGGTCGGCGGCGTCCACTCGTAGCGCGGCCGGTAGGCGCACTCGGGCAGCCAGATCCCTCGGGGCGCCCGCCCGAAGTGGCGGCGATGGGTCTCCACCGCGGTCCGGAGCTGCAGGTGGATGGACTCGTCCCGGGACAGCAGGGGCAGGTAGCCGTGGGTGGCGGCGCAGGTGATCATCTCCAGGTGGCCCTGCCGCTCCAGGTCGGCGAAGGTCCCGGGAATATCACCGCCGATGCGGCGGTGCAGCTCCCACATCCGCTCGAAGAAGGCCTCCCAGAAGTCGGTGAGCTTGACGAGCTCCTGGTGGCCCTCGCGCTCGAAGTGCTCCCGGCTCTCGGTGCAGGCGCGACGAACGTTCTGGTGGTAGAAGGCCAGCTCCTGCTGGAACTCGGGCGAGGCGAGCTGCTCGGCGAGCACGGGGGACACGTTGACCGTCCACCTGGGCGAGATGCCGTCGGCCACGAGCCGGTGCGCGGTCTCCAGCAGCGGCAGATAGCACTCGAAGGCCGCCTCGCACAGCCAGTCGCTGCCATGTGGCCAACGACCGTGGTTGACCACCATCGGAAGATGAGTGTGGAGGACCAAAGCGAACGGATAGCTCATCGGCACGCACCCGTCAGTGCCCCCATTGGACCGTATGAACGGACTGGGCGCAAGCCTTCACGACGGTAGCGTCACATTTCGCGTGTGGGCCCCGCGCTGCCGGAGCGTGGAGGTGGTCATCGAAGGCCGGCCGACCCAGGCCCTGTGGCGCGGCGAGGACGGCCTGTGCTCGCTGACCCTGCCCCGGCTCGGCGCCGGCACCCGCTACCAGTACCGGATCAACGGCGAGCGGTACCGGCCGGACCCCGTTTCCCGGTGGCAGCCCGAGGGGGTGCACGGGCCCTCGGTGGTGGTGGACCCCGCGGCGTTCACCTGGACCGACCAGGACTTTCGGGGCCACACCCGGGCCGACCTCGCCTTCTACGAGCTGCACGTCGGCACCTTCACGGCGCCGGGGACGTTCGAGGCCGTGATCCCCCACCTGGACCAGCTCGTTGATCTGGGGGTGACGGCGCTCGAGCTGATGCCGGTCGCCGAGTTCCCCGGGTCCCGCAACTGGGGCTACGACGGCGTGCACCTGTTCGCGCCGCAGTCGACCTACGGCGGCCCCCGTGGCCTGCGCCGGCTGGTCGACGCCTGCCACGGCCGGGGACTCAGCGTCGTGCTGGACGTGGTCTACAACCACCTGGGCCCGGAGGGCAACTACCTGGCCGAGTTCGGGCCTTACTACACCGATCGCTACAAAACCCCGTGGGGCCAGGCCCTGAACTTCGACGGCCCCGACAGCGCGCCCGTCCGCCGGCACTTCGTGGACAATGCCCGGTACTGGGTGCGCGAGTTCCATATCGACGGGCTGCGGCTGGACGCCATCCACGCCATCTTCGACTCGAGCGCGCTCCACATTCTGACCGAGCTGGCCGAGGCCGCCCGGGCCGAGGCGGCCCGGCTGGGCCGGCCCGTCCACCTCATCGCCGAGTCGCACGACAACGACCGCAAGATCGTCCTGCCCGCCGTCCAGGGGGGGCTCGGCCTGGACGCCGTATGGTCCGACGACTTCCACCACGCTGTGCACGCCCACCTGACCGGCGAGCGCGTGGGCTACTACGGCGACTTCGGGGATCCCCGCCAGCTGGCCCGGGCCCTGGCCGAAGGGTTCGCCGTGCAGGGCGAACACTCGGAGTACTTCGGCCGGCCGCGCGGCACCCCGAGCGCTGACCTGCCGGGCGATCACTTCGTCATCTGCATCCAGAACCACGACCAGGTCGGCAATCGCGCCCAGGGTGATCGACTCTCGGCCATCCTGCCCTTCGCGGCGGTGAAGCTGGCTGCCGGCCTCATGTTCGCCGCGCCGGCCCTGCCCCTGCTCTTCATGGGCGAGGAGTACGGTGAGACGGCGCCCTTCCAGTTCTTCACATCCTTCCTCGATCGCGAGCTGGCGGCTGCCGTCCGCCAGGGTCGCACCGCCGAGTTCAGCCGCTTCGCCTGGCAGGGCGCCGTCCCCGACCCCGGCGACCCCGCCACGTTCGTGCGCTCGCGCGTCAACCACTCGCTGGCGACGGCGCCGCGGCATCGGGCGCTGCGCGAGTACTACCGCGCCTGGCTCGCGCTGCGGCGCGCGCATCCCGCCCTGGGCGCCGCCAACAAGGAGCGGCTCCAGGCCGGCTTCGACTCGCCCGCCGTGCTGTCGGTGATCCGGGCCGCGCCGAACGGGGAGACCATCCGCGTGGCGGCGAACCTCACGGGCGAGCCTCAGCCCTGGGCGCCGGCGTCATCGTGGCGCCTGCTCCTCGACAGCGCGGACCCGCGCTTCGGGGGCGCGACGACCCTGGGGCGCGCGCCCACGTATCTGGAAGCCTTCCAGGTCTTGGTGTACGAGCCGGCGCGCTGATCGCGTATCATGGAAGCGCGATGACGATCCGCGAGGCGTACCTGGCCAAGCATCCCACCTCGGCCCGCCTCGCCGAGCGCGCGCGCCTGGCGATTCCCGGGGGCGTCACCCACGACATCCGCCACCTGCAGCCCTTCGCCCCCTACATCGAGCGCGCCGCCGGACCCAGGAAGTGGGACGTCGACGGCCACGAGTACATCGACTACTGGATGGGCCACGGCGCGCTCTTCCTCGGCCACTGCCACCCGACAGTCGTCCGGGCGGTGCAGGCGCAGATGGAGCGGGGGACGCACCTGGGCGCCAGCCACGAGCTGGAGATCCGGTGGGCCGAGCTGGTCAACCGCCTCGTCCCCTGCGCCGAGCTGACCCGCTTCACCATGTCGGGCACCGAGGCCACGCACCTGGCCATGCGCGTGGCCCGCGCCCACACGGGACGCTCGCGGGTCGTGAAGCTCGCCGGTCACTTCCACGGCTGGCACGACGGCGCGGTGGCGGCGGTGAATCCGCCCTACGACGTGCCGCTGTCGGCGGGGGTGCCCGCGGCGATGCTGGACCAGGTGGTGATCTGCCCGGCCAACGACATCAAGGCGGTCGAGCTCGCGCTCGGCCGGGGCGACGTCGCCGCCGTCATCCTGGAGCCAGCCGGCGGCCAGTCCGGCACCACCCCGACGATTCCTGGCTACCTCCAGGAGCTGCGAGCCGTCACCGCCCGGCACCGGGTCGTGCTCATCTTCGACGAGGTCATCACGGGATTCCGCTACGCGCCCGGCGGCGCCCAGGAGTACCTCGGCGTCACACCCGACCTCACCACGCTGGCCAAGATCGTGGCCGGGGGCTTGCCGGGCGGAGCGCTGGCCGGCCCGCGGGACATCATGTCGATCCTCGCTCACCGCGGCGATCCCGACTGGGACCGCAGCCAGCGGGTGGCCCACGCCGGCACCTTCAACGCCAACCCGCTCTCGGCGGCCGCGGCCATCGCCACGCTCGAGCTGTGCGGCGATGCGTCACTGCAGGCGCGCGCCGGCAAGGCCGGCGAGGAGCTGCGGCGCGCGCTGGCCGAGGCCATGCGGCGCATCGGCGTGCCGGGGACCTGCTACGGCGAGTCCTCGATCTACCACGTGTCGTTCGAGGGCAAGCCGGGACTCGCCGGCTTCGACCGGCCCCGCCGTGGCGCGCTCTATCATCTCCTCCGCTGCGCGCTGCTCAACGAGGGCGTGGACTGCTCGATGAATCACGGCTGGGTGTCGGCCGTCCACACCGGCGAGGACATCGCCAGGACGATCGCGGCCTACGAGCGGGCCTTCCAGGCGATGGCCGTCGAGCGGGTGTTCGGCGCCGCATGAGACGGGGCCCGGCGGCCGTGGCCAGGGTCGGGCTCGCGCTCGTCGTCCTGACCGGCGGCGTGCTCGCCGGTCTTGTCGCGGGCGGCTGCACCTACTATCCCTCCGTGGCGGACATGGGCGGTGTCCGGCTCCGCTTCGAGGAGGGCCGCGCCGTCCGCTCGGGCAACGGCGCCGCCGCCGTGTACTTCAAGCTGAACAGCACCGGCAAGTACGGCGACGTGCTCAAGGGCGCCGAGTCGCCGCTGGCCCGCCGGGCCGAGCTGCGGGGCGCCGGCGGCGGCCGGATCAGCGAGCTCGAGATCCCCGGAGCCAGCGTGGTGACGTTCGATCGCAGCGGCCCCCACGTGGCGCTCGCCGACTTCACCCGCGCCCTGCAGGCGGGCGAGGTCATCATCGTCACCCTGCACTTCGAGAAGTCAGGGCCGCTGGGGCTCGTCACCGTCGTCGAGTAGTTCCCGCCGAGTGGGGCTGCGTTCTGGAGTCGTACCCGCCGTGGTATTCTTGCACGTCCTGGTGGGCAGGTAGCTCAGTTGGTAGAGCACAGGACTGAAAATCCTGGTGTCGGCGGTTCAATCCCGTCCCTGCCCACCAGGGGTTTCTTGTCGTAGCAGGCCTTCCGCCTCGAAGTGGACCGTCGCCTGGCTACGAATCCGCTCGATCGCCCCTCGCGCCAGGCGCCCCTCGCGGTCGGGGAAATCTCTGTCGATCGCGAGCAGCTGGAACTTGAGCGAGGAGCTTCCGCAGTTGAGCACCAGAACTATCATCGTGACGCGGCGTGTGGCCCTGGACTCCATCATATAGCCGCCGTACAGTGGGACGCACGCCATCCACGTTCGAGCACCAGGCGGAACGCTCGAGACCATGCCGCTGCGCATCGAAGACTACGCACTGATCGGGGATTGCGAGACGGCAGCCCTCGTGGGCCGAGACGGGTCGATCGACTGGCTCTGCGTGCCCCGGTTCGACTCGCCGGCCTGCTTCGCGGCGCTCCTCGGCACGCCAGAGCATGGGCGTTGGCTCCTCGCGCCCGCTACTCCTGTGCGGGCGGTTCGGCGCCGTTATCGGCCGGGCACGCTGGTCCTCGAGACCGAGTTCGAGACCGACGCCGGCGTGGCGGTGCTGATCGACTGCATGCCGGTGCGAGCACACACGCCGCACCTGATCCGGGTAGTGGAGGGGAAACGCGGCGCCGTCCCCATGCGGCTCGAGCTCGTGATCCGGCTCGACTACGGGTCCCTGGTTCCGTGGGTGCGCCGCACCCACGATGGGCTCCAGGCGGTCGGCGGATCCAACGCTCTGCGCCTCCGTACCCCGGTTTCCTTGCGAGGCGAGGACTTCAGCACCGTGGCCGAGTTCACGGTGGCGGCGGGCCAGCGCGTGCCGTTCACACTGACGTGGTCTCCGTCGTACCAGCCCGAACCGCCGGCGCCGCAACCGGAAGCGGCGATCCAGCAAACCGAAGCCTGGTGGCGCGAGTGGTCGGAGCGTTGCACGTACAAAGGCGAGTGGCGGGAGGCCGTCGTCCGCTCACTCATCACGCTCAAGGCGCTGACGTATGCGCCAACCGGCGGGCTGGTGGCCGCCGTGACGACTTCGCTTCCAGAGCGGCTGGGTGGCGTCAGGAACTGGGACTACCGGTATTGCTGGCTGCGAGACGCCACGTTCGCGCTCTACGCCCTCATGGCCGGTGGCTACGTGGAGGAGGCCCGGTCCTGGCGGGAGTGGCTCGTACGCGCCGTCGCCGGCCGCCCGTCCCACGCCCAGATCCTGTACGGTGTGACCGGCGACCGCCTGCTGCCCGAGTGGGAGCTGCCCTGGCTTCCCGGGTACGAGGGCTCGGCACCCGTCCGGGTCGGAAACGCCGCAAGCACCCAGTTCCAGCTCGACGTCTACGGCGAAGTGGCCGACGCGCTGCACTGCGCCCGACGGGTCGGCCTCGATCCGGACGAGAACGCCTGGCGCGTCGAGCGGGCCATGGTCCAGTTCGTCGAGTCGGTGTGGAAGGATCCCGATGAGGGGATCTGGGAGGTCCGGGGGCCACGGCGGCCGTTCACCCACTCTCGCGTCATGGCCTGGGTTGCGGTGGACCGCGCCGTCAAGGCGGTCGAGCGGTTCGGGCTCGAGGGCCCCGTCGACCGGTGGCGCCGCCTCCGCAGCGTGATCCACGACGACGTTTGCCATGGCTACGATTCCGACCTGGGCGCCTTCGTCCAGTACTACGGCTCCAAGCTACTGGATGCGAGCCTCCTCATGATCCCGCTCGTCGGCTTCCTCCCGGCCACGGATCCCCGCATGCTCGGCACGGTGCGGGCGATCGAGCAGCATCTCGTCAGCGATGGCTTCGTGGCCCGCTATCATACGGTACCGGACGTCGACGGCCTGCCGCCCGGCGAAGGCGCCTTCTTGCCATGCACGTTCTGGCTTGCCGACAACCTGGCGCTCCAGGGCCGCTACGCCGAGGCCCGAAAGATCCTCGAGCGCCTCCTCGCCATCCGCAACGACGTTGGGCTCCTGTCGGAGGAGTACGAGCCGGTCTCGCGACGGCTGCTGGGGAACTTCCCCCAGGCGTTCACCCACGTCGGGCTCATCAACACCGCGCTGAACCTGACGCGCCACGGAGGGCCGGCCGAGCACCGTCAGGAGGCGTGATGCGAGGCCCCCGGCCGGCGGGTGGCGCGACCGCCGCGCCGGCCGCCGGTTTCTTGCTCAGTCGTGGCCGGAACGGGGACGGGCGGCTCGCCTCGGGGCCTCGCGCCACAGCCGCCACGTTCGGACGAGCAACGCGACGGCGACCCAGCCACCGATGGCCGCGAGCGGCAGGACGATCACCCGGGGCCAGAGGATCGCGAGAATGACGACCAGCAGGAGTGTCAGGCCCGCGAGCGCCGTGAGGCGCGCCTCGGCCGGCCCGAGGACCCGATGGTTGGTGATGGCGGCGCCGATCATGCTTCCGATCCCGATCGCGCCGGCCGCCGCACGGCTGGCGCTTCCATGTCCCCGCTCGCTCCCGCGGGGCAGTCGCGAGGGGTGCCCCACGAGATGCATCCGCCGGGGTGGATCCAGCACGATCTCGCTCGCGTGTCTGAGGTCGTCCAGGTACATCTCGTGCATGGCCTGCCCGAAGCGATCGTCCTCGACGGCGACGTCGAGCTCCCAGTTGCCGATCCAGCTGGCGATGTTGAGGTTGGTCGAGCCGACGCGGGCCCAGTGGCAGTCCGCGACTGCGGTCTTGGCGTGGAGCATCGGACCGTTCCACTCGAAGACCCTGATCCCTGCTTCGAGCAACGGGCGGTACCCCGCCCGCGAGACCGCGCGCACGACCGGGATGTCGGTGGCGCCGGGGACGAGGAGCCGGACGTCGACTCCATCCATGGCCGCCGCGCGCAACGCCTGCACATACCCGGTGACGCCGACGAAATAGGCGTCGGTGAGCCAGAGTGTCTTCTGCGCCGTCGCCGCGATGAGCTGGTCCAGGCGGTAGAGCGACGCCACGGTCGGGACGGTGGCGATGACGCGGACGGGGACCTCACCGGCAACCGGCAGCGACGCCCGGTCGGGTACCTCCTCCCTGGGTATCGCTCCCCCGGCCAGCGTCCAGGTTTGAGCGAAGGCATGCTCCACATCGGCCACGGCGGGCCCGCGGATCTCAATGCCCGTGTCGCGCCATGGCTCCACCCCTCGCGCCGGATCCCCCAGCCACCGCTGCCCCACGCAGAGCCCGGTCACGAACGCGACCCGGCCGTCGACCGAGATCACCTTTCGGTGATCCCGGCTGAGCCAGCCGAAGGGGCTGTCGAAGCGTGGCGGGTTGAAGCATCTGACCTCGACGCCGGCCTGCCGGAGCAGGTGCCAGAACCGTCGCGAGGCATGCCCGAGAGCGCCCAGCCAGTCATAGATGAGGCGAACGCGCAGGCCCGCCCGGGCCTTGGTGGCCAGAAGTTCGGCGAATCGCCGCCCGGCCGCGTCCTCATGGATGATGTAGCTCTCGAAGTGGATGGTGTGCTCGGCGGCGCCGATCGCCTCCAGCCAGGCCGGGTAGTTCTCCGCCGCATCCCGGAGCAGGCGGACGGCGTTGCCGGGCACGAGGGGCGCGCCGCCGGCGCGCGCGAAGGCCTGCCCGGCGAGGATCCGGCGCAGCGAGATGGCCTCGCGCCGCATGCGCTCGGCGTGTTCGCCGCCCGTACGGAGACCGCCGGCGTTTAGCACTCGCGCCCGACCTCCTTCGTGTGCTCCCTCGGGAGGTATTCTAGCGGGGGATCAGGTGCCATGAGCAATGAAGCGGCCGCGCTCCTCGAGGACCTCGCGAGACCTGAGGCGTATCCTCCGCCCCTGCCCACGCGGGTGACTCTGATCACGACGCATATCTCATGGGTCTTCCTCACCGACCACGAGGTATGGAAGCTCAAGCGGCCGGTGGACTACGGGTTTCTGGACTACACGACCGTCGATCGGCGCCGGCACTTCTGTCAGGAGGAGCTTCGCCTGAACCGCCGGCTGGCCCCCGACGTCTATCTCGACGTCGAACCGGTCCGCCAGGACGGCGGACGCTATTCCTTTCTCGCGAGGGGACCCATTGTCGATTACGCCGTGCGGATGCGCCGCCTGTCGGATGAGGCGAGCGCCGAGGCTCTGCTCGGACGCGGCGCCCTCACCCATGAGCGCCTGTCGCGCCTGGCCAGCCGGCTCGCCGCGTTCTATACCACGGCCGCTTCCGCGCCGACCTTCGGATCCCTCGACATCCTCCGCGCCAACGTCGACGAGAACTTCACCCAGGTTCAGCCGTTCGTTGGCCGCTTCGTGGCCCCCGACACCTTCCAGACCGTCCGAGCCTGGCAGCTCGGCCGTCTCGAGCGGGACGCGAACGAGTTCGAGAGGAGGCGGGCGCAGGGCCGTGTCCGCGAAGGTCACGGCGACCTCCGCCTCGAGCACGTCTACTTCGAGCGCGCCCAGCCCATCATCATCGACGCCATCGAATTCAGTGAGCGCTTCCGGAACGGCGATGTCGCGGCCGATGTGGCCTTCCTGGCGATGGAGCTCGACGCACGGTCACACCCCGACCTTGCCGCGCACTTCCTCGCGGCCTTCGCGATGGACTCGGACGACTATGACCTGTATGCCGTCATCGACTTCTACCTGGCCTATCGGGCGTGGGTCCGGGCCAAAGTGGCCTGCTTCCTCGCTGCCGACCCCTCGAGCGGGCCTGAGAAAGCACAACGGAAGGCCCAGGAGGCGCGAAGACTGTTCGCGCTGGCCCGGGCATACTCCGAACCGCATCGTACGGGAAGGCCCGTGATCGCGGTCGGCGGGTTGATCGGCGCAGGCAAGAGCACCTTGGCCGAGGCCCTGGGTCGATCGCTGGGCCTTCCCGTCATCGCCTCCGACCGCACGCGAAAGGCCCTCGCCGGCGTCCCGGCTATGCAGCCGGCGCCAGCGTCGGCCTACTCGGAGGCGTTTTCCGCTCAGACGTACGATGAGCTATTTCGCCGCGCGGCCGTTGTTCTACGCTCGGGCCGCGGGGTCATCCTCGACGCCACATTTCGCGAGCGCGATGCTCGCCTCCGCGCCCAGAAGCTCGCGCACCATCATCAGCGCCCGTTTCGCTTCGTCGAGGCGATCTGCGACGACGCGACCCTTCGCCAGCGTCTTCGCAGCCGCGCCACCAGCGTGGCGGTGTCGGACGCGACAGAAGACCTCCTCGACCAGATCCGCCGAGAGTTCGAGCCCGTGACGGAGCTCGCCAACGATGAGCACCTGCCGGTTTCGACGACGCAACCGGTGGCGACCCAGGTCCAAACAGTCCGGGGCACCCTGCGCGGCTGAGCGATGCCGTCGTCCACCTCAAGAAGGCCCGCGCGACGCCTGCCTGGCCACCACCGGCTCGCTCTCGATGCCGAAGCCTGACAGCTCGCGATAGGCTCCCGTATAGCCGATGGGGCCCGCGGGCGGCACCGTGCTCGAACTCCCGCGCCGCCCGGAGCGGCGCGCCCTCTGCGCGCCGGCGGCGGCCACGTCGACCGTCCCCAGCTCGGCGTTCAGCGACTGTAGCAACGCTCGCAGCTCGAGCCCTTGGCGGGCGGCGTACTCGTCGATCGTCAGGTCCTGGTACTGTAGAGTGACCTGGCCGGGCTGCGCCTCGAACAAAGGGCCATGCTGGATGAAGAAGGCCCCGGTCGCCGGGTAGCGCGACAGCACCTCGTTCACCGTCGAGGACGCGCCGATCCGTGGCGCCGTCATCGTCACGGACCTCCGGTGGAAGGCATGCGTTCCATCGCGTACGCGTCATCGAGATACCTCTCCGGCGCCCCCCTCAGGGCCTTCCGGTCGGCCCTCAGGCGCTCCCAGTCCGTCCGCGCCTCGCCGAGGCCTGGCGCGGTGGCCGGGACGCGTCCGCCCCGCCGCGCGATGGCCGTGGCCAGGTCACGAGCCGCCTCGGTGGCGCGCTCCGCCAAGGTCACGAGATCTCGGTGAGCATCCGGATAGCGGCGCCCTGCCGCGAGTCGTGGGCCACGCTTGGCTCCCACCGCTCGCCAGCAGCTGCCTCAGGCTGGAACAGCACCGCGTCGATCCGAAGGCGCCGCGTGCCGCCGGGCGTCGCCCACTCGATCACGTCGCCCGCGCGGTAACCGATCAGGGCCGTCCCGACCGGCGCCAACACCGAGATGCGCTTCGTGGCAATGTCGGCCTCCACCGGAAATACGATCGTGTAGATGACGCTCGTATCCGTATCCAGGTCCCGAACGCTCACAGTGGAGTGCATGGTCACCGCGTCCGGTGGAACGTCCTCGGCCGTCACCACTTCCGCACGCTCGAGTTCTCGTTCCAGCTCCTTCAGGTGCTCCTGATCTCGCCGGAACGCAACCCCCCCTCGGCTCACCAGTTCCCTGAGCCTGGCCATGTCGTCTTTTGTGATCAAGATCTGCCGCCGCGTCATGACCAACCTCCTTTTCCAGTCTTGCCCTTTCGGTCGTAGCGGGAACACCCTAGGCACCGCGAGCGCACTTCCTCAGCCTGGCCTATCTTCCGCTCGTTCCGCAGGTACGTCTCAGCGCACTGCGGGGACGAAACGCGCTCGGGCCACACGTCGGGCGACAGTTCGCCGCAGCCGGTCGACACCCCGATCAACCGCCACATGGAGATCGGGTCCTCGGTCCGTCAGGACACTTCGCACCCCAGATCTTCGTCGTGTTCCTTTTTACCGGTCCTTTGATGCTTAGACCAGTAGAAAGTCCCACGGTGACGCATAGACAAAAGCAAAGGGTCAT
>JBOHPM010000013.1:0-18223 GCA_050731715.1 Candidatus Rokuibacteriota bacterium | reverse complement strand
CGGCGGCTCCATGATCGATTACACGGTCGAGGAGGCGACCGACGGCCTCGTGGACGGCTCGCGCGCCATACCCAAGGACGTCGAGGAATTCTGGACGTTCACGCGCCGAGCCGGCCTCAACTTCTGGATGCTCTCGGCCGTGCAAACCTCCTGGCCGGACGCCCGGACGACCCGCACACCGCCGCCGCTCAGCCGAGGATGACGCGCACGCGCCGAGTCGTGCCGTCATCGATGAGGGGAAGACTCGCACCGCCGGATGCCAGGGGCGCCCCGTCCACCTCCACGCTGGCGACGCCTCGCGTCACGCCGCTCGGATTTTCGATCATAATTTCATAGCGCGACGCGTGGTAGCGGAACGTGATCTCGAAGCGGCGCCAGGCGCGTGGAATACATGGATCGAGATGGAGGATCGCCCCCCGCAGGCGGAATCCGAGAAGCCACTCGAGCCCGGCCCGATACATCCACCCCGCGGAGCCGGTATACCAGGTCCATCCCCCGCGGCCCACGTGCGGGGGCTCGGCATAGATGTCGGCGGCCGCGACATATGGCTCCACCTTGTAGCGATACACGCCCGCCCGCGTGCTCGCCCGGTTGATCGGGTTCAAGATCGAGAAGAGCTCGTTCGCCTTGTCGCCGTCACCGAGCGCGGCGAAGGCCATCACGGCCCAGATGGCAGCATGCGTGTATTGGCCGCCGTTCTCGCGAACGCCCGGCGGATAGCCCTTGATGTACCCGGGGTCCAGCGTCGTGCGATCGAAGGGCGGCGTGAACAGGAGGACCAGCTCCTGGCCTCGCCGGACGAGATACTCCTCGACGGCGGCCATGGCCCGGGCCGCCCGACCGGACTCGGCGGCGCCCGAGAGCACCGCCCACGACTGCGCGATCGAATCGATGCGGCATTCCGCATTGACGACGGACCCCAGGGGAGTCCCGTCGTCGAAATACGCGCGACGATACCAGTCTCCGTCCCACCCATGTTCTTCGAGAGAAGTCTTGAGGGCGCTCACATGCTTTCGCCACCCGGTGGCGCGCGCGTGCTCGCCCCGGGCGTCGGCTATCTTCGCGAACTCCCAGAGTGTCGTATGGAGAAACCACCCAAGCCAGACGCTTTCCCCTCGCCCTTCCGGACCGACCCGATTCATACCGTCGTTCCAGTCTCCGCTGCCGATCAGGGGGAGACCGTGCGCTCCCACCGCGAGGCTTCGGTCCAGGGCGCGCGCGCAGTGTTCAAACAGCGTGCCCGGCTCTGAGGAAACGGTAGGCTGGAAGTACGATTCGTGCTGGCCCGTCGCCAGCGGCGGCCCTTCGAGAAAGGGAACGACCTCGTCCAGCACCGGAGCGTCGCCAGTGGCTTCGACATACTGGGCCACGGCGAACGGCAACCACACTCGGTCGTCGGAGATCTGCGTTCGCACCCCCCGCCCGGACGGAGGATGCCACCAGTGCTGAACGTCGCCGTCCGCGAACTGGCGGGCCGCGGCTCGGAGGAGATGGTCGCGGGCAACCGTGCGCTTGGCGACAGTCAGGGCCAGGACGTCTTGAAGCTGGTCGCGGAATCCGTAGGCGCCGCCGGCTTGATAGAAGGCGGCTCGGGCCCAGACACGGCAGGCCAGTGTCTGATACAGCAGCCACCGGTTGAGCATCAGGTCCAGGGAGCGGTCGGGCGTTCGGACCTGAACCGAGCCGACGACGTCATCCCATTGCGTCGTCACGGCGCGCAAGGTGTGGTCGAGATCCGCGGCTCGATAACGAGTGAGCAGGGCGCGCGCTTCCTCGACCGTCGACGTCTGGCCGAGGAAGAACACGATCTCCTCGCGCCCGCCCGGCACCACCTCGATCACGGTCTGCAGCGCCGCGCACGGATCGAGGCCGGCCCCGACCCTCCCGGACGGGCGGCCCCCCCGCTCCAGCAGTGCGGGATGATCGAGCGTCCCGTTGCGGCCCAGGACCTCCGTCCGATCGGCGCTCCACGCGGTCTGGCGACCCCCCAGGTCCGCGAACGCGACGTGATCGCGGAAGTCGACGTTCCCGGCGTTGCGCGCCAGCAGCGCCCCAGTGTCCGGATCGATCTCGGTGACGACCAGCGGGGCCGACGCGCTGCGCGAGCGGCCGAGCACCCACTCGACGTACGCGGTCACCGAGAGACGTCGGGTCGCGTTGGAGCGATTCTCGATGGTGAGTCGCGAGATCTTCACGGGGTCGGCGAGCGGCACGAACTGGAGCAGGTTGAGGACGATGCCGTGGGACGTGTGCTCGAAGCGGCTGTAGCCCTGACCATGACGGGCGACGTAGGGCCAAGGCTCTTCTCGGATCGGCAGGACCGTTGGGTTCCACAGGGCGCCCGTGTCTTCGTCCCGAACATAGATCGCCTCACCGGGAGGATCACTGACCGCATCGTTGGACCACTCCGTCAGCTGATTCTCACGGCTATTCACGGACCATGTGTACCCGGCGCCGGACTCCGAGACCTGAAAGCCGAAGACCGGATTGGCCACGACATTGACCCAGGGCGCCGGAGTCCATTGCCCCTCGCCGAGGATCGTGACGTACTCGCGGCCGTCATCGACGAATCCGCCCAGGCCGTTGAAGAACTCGAATTCGGGGCGGGGAGGCGGAGCATCGCTGGGCGGCTCCGGTCGAGCCACCCGCCGAGGCGGCATGAGCAGCGGGGTGGCCGCTCGTTGCGCACGCGCGAGCTGATCCGAGAGCGTTCCGTGCCGACTCAGAAGCACGGCCCGGGCCACGGCGTGCAAGGCATCGCGCTGCTGAGCCGACAGGCGATCCTTGGGCAGGATGAAGACGTTTCCCTGTGTCGAGGACCGCTCATGCCGCACCGCTGACTGGCTCGTTCGAACAAGCGTCTCCAGGGACGCCTGGAGCTGCCGCGTGTACGAGTGCCCCTGCTCGTTGACGATGACGAGGTCGACCGCCAATCCCTTCACACGCCAGTACTCGTGGGCGCGCAGGAGTTGCCGGACGATCCCTCGATCCTCGGGCTCGTCGATCCGGACCAGGACGATCGGGAGGTCGCCGGAGATTCCGTGAGCCCAGAGGGCGGCGGGCCCCGAGGCGTTGCGCTTGAGCACATCCGCGGGGGGCCGCAGCGACGGGGCCGAGTAGAGAAGCCAACTGGCCAGTTCCTGGAACAGCTGGGCCTCCTCCGCTTCGATCCCGAGATGGTGGCACTGTACCTGGGCATGCGTCCACGACAACGTGGCCACGCGCTCGAACGTGGCCGGATCGCCATACTTGCCGGCCAGCGCCGTGGCCGCCTCCCGCGAGGAGGCAACGAGCGTGGAAAAGACGAGGCGGGCGCTGTCGCCGGGGGCGAGTCGGACCCGGCGACGCAGACTGAAGATGGGATCGATCACGTTGCCCGCGGTATTGGACAGCGGCCGGCCGTCGACGACCGCCATCGGTGTACGGATCCCCCGCCCCCGACCGAGAAAGCGTCCCCGATCGGTTTCGAACTGAGCCCCACCGGCAGTCTGACCTTCGACGGCGACGATGTGGGCAGCCCAGACCGACGGCTCGGTAGGGGCCCGAACCCGGCGAGTCGCCAGCAAGGCGTCGTGCCCGGTGATCGATTCGGTGTGGACGAAGAGGTTGGAAAACGCCGGGTGCGCGGCATCCGCCGCCGGGGGGGCCAGCACGAGCTCGGCATAGGACGTCACCTCGATCTCCCGGCTCCGCGATCCCAGGTTGGTGAGCGAGACGCGACGGATCTCGGCGTCGTCTTCGGGAGAGACGAGCACCTCGAGCATGGTCGTGATCCCGCCGTCCTGCCGATGAAACTCGGCTCGCTCTTCGAAGAACGTCGTCTGGTAGGCGTCGGGTTCGACGCCGGTGGGCTGGTACGCGGCCGACCAGACCGCGCCGCTCTGCACATCTCGCACAAAGATGTACGCCCCCCAGTGATCGCGCGTGGCGTCTTCGCGCCACCGGGTGATCCCCAGATCCGCGCACCGGCTGTAGCCTGAGCCCGCGGCCGTCAGCATCACGACGTATCGCCCGTTCGACAGCAGGAGTGTCCGCGGGGTGGGTTCGTGCGGAGAGGTGAACCGACGGAAGCGTGGCGCCCCGTCGTCGAGGGCATGAGCCGCCGCCGGCACCTCTTCGGCACGCGGTCGCGCCACCGCCACGTCCCGCGGCGCGCGCTCCTGCAGGAGCAGCTCGGTGGCCTGGATCATGGGCTCGGCGTGGAAGCGCGACCGCATCACCCCGTCGCGGAGAACGTTCACGAGCGCGACGAGCGTCATGCCATGGTGATGCGCCATATAGGTAGCAACGACCGCCACCGGCGCCCCGTCCGGCACGCGCGATTTCGTGTAATCGAGCGCCTCGTAGAAGCCGTACGCCCCGCGCGCCCCCACGTCCACGAGGCGGGAGAGGTTGCGGGCGGCCGCCCCGGGGTCGATCATCGCCGCCAGCGCGCTCGCGTACGGCGCGACAACCAGGTCCTCACTGAGGCCCCGCTCGAGCCCCAGGCCCGGGACACCGAAGTTCGAATACTGATAGGTCAGATCGAGGTCACGGACGTTGTAGGCCGATTCGGAGATTCCCCAAGGGACGCCGCGCTCCGAGCCGTAGCTGATCTGACGGCGCACGACGAGGCCGTACGTCTGCTGGAGCAAGCTTCCCGGCGGCGAGTCCATCACCAGCACCGGCATCAGATACTCGAACATGGAGCCGGACCAGGATACGAGCGCTGAGCCGAGGGCGACCGGAGTCATCACCCGGCCCAGGTGGAACCAGTGCGAGGCGGGGACATCGCCCTTGGCGATCGCGATGAAGCTGGCCAGCCGCGCTTCCGAGGCGAGCAGATCGTAGCCGCTTGGATCGAGGCTGCCATCGGTGACGCGGTAGCCGATCGAGAAGATCTTGCGAGTGGGATCGAGGAGGAAGCCGAACTGCATCCCGTTGACGAGCTCCTGGGTCGCGTGGGCAAGGGCCGCGAGCCGGCGGACCAAGGTCCGGGCCGCGGTGGCGGAGCGCTCCAGGAGGCCGATGGTCTCCTCCCGGATGGCCCCGCTGCGGAGCCCGGCGATCGCGACCTCGCAGCGGCTGGCCACGTCAGCCGGGGTGAGCGACAGCGCGAGGAGGGGCTCGATGGCGGTCGCGGGGACGGCGTCCAGGTGCGCTGCCCACGGCATGATGGTCTCGAGGTCGCGGGCGTGGCTCGCGATGGTGGCGCGCGCGGCCTCGGCCCAGACGAGCACGTCGGCGTGCGCGCCGTCGGCGCGCTCCGCTGTGAGGACCCGTGCGATGTCCACGAGGGTCTCGGCGTGGACGGAGAGGTGGCGGAGGCGGGCTGCCCAGTCGGGGACGGTCGCCGGAGGGTCGCGAAGGCCGGCGGTGAGGGCCCGGCAGGCCGCATCGAGATGGCTCAGGGGGACCGTCTGCGTGCGCCGGTCGTCGGCGAGAGCGTGCGCGGCCTCCTCAACGAGCCGAACCGCGTCCTCGATTCCCGCGAACACTTCTCGGTCCAGGAGCGGGCGATCGGCGGCCTGGCGACACGCATTGCCGAGGACGAGCAGATGACCGGCGAGGTTCCCGCTATCGACGGTGGACACGTAGCGGGGCTCCAGCGGGCGAAGCTGGCCCGTGTCGTACCAGTTGTAAAAGTGGCCGCGGAAGGACTCGAGGGAGCGCAGGGTCGCCAGCGTCGCCTCGAGTCGCTCGACGGTGTCCAGGGTCCCGAGCCAGCCGAAATCGCGCGCGGCGAGCGTCGAGAGCAGGTAGAGCCCGATGTTGGTCGGCGACGTGCGGCGCGCGAGGACGGGCTTGGGTTCTTCCTGAAAATTGTCGGGCGGCAGGAAGTGCTCATCCGGTCCGACGAAGACCTCGAAGAACCGCCAGGTCCGGCGAGCCGTCGAGCGGAAGACGCTGACGTCCCCCGGCGACAGGAGTCGGATCGCATCGACCCGCAGTGGTCGGCTCACCCATCGGACCACCACCGGCGACACGCCCCAGAGCAGAATGAACGGCGCGGCCACCGCCCAGCTCTCTGGTCGCAGCACGGCAACCAGCACCCCAGCCGCACCGGCCAGCACCAGGGCGCCCCACATCCGTCGATATCCGCTGGCCGTGTCGAGCGAGAGTCCCGACTTGGCCTGGGCGGCGGTCGTCCATTCGAGCATCGGTCGGCGCGTCAGGCCCAGGCGAACGAGCGTACGCGCGATCGCGTCGGTCATCAGCCACGCCTGATGAGCCAGGCAGGAAATGCCTAGCCCAATTTGGGCGCCGGCGATCGCAAAGCTCCTCCCCACGGCGCGGATGTGGGTGCGCTTCGAGATCCCCCGCCGCCGGGGGATCACCTCGGTGAGCGCCGGCACCAGAGAGGGCAGCGCAAGGGCGCCCACGACGAACCCTGTCCACGCCAGCGGCGAGCTATGGGGGAGCGTCCAGCCGGCGACGAGCGTGATCCAGGCGGCGGGCGCCGACAGGGTCCTCCGCAGATTGTCGATCATCTTCCACATGCCGATGACGGGGATCCACGTGCGACGCGTCGCGGCCGCCGCGGTTCCCCTGATGATCCAGGGGACCAGTTGCCAGTCTCCGCGCGCCCAGCGGTGCTGCCGCGCGGCGGCGACCTCGTAGCGTGACGGGAACTCCTCGAAGAGTTCGACGTCCGTCACCAGCCCGGCGCGGGCGAAGATGCCCTCGAACAGGTCGTGGCTCAAGAGCGCGTTCTCGGGCCCCCGGCCCGCCAGAGCCGCCTCGAAGGCGTCGACGTCATAGATACCCTTGCCGGTGTACGTGCCTTCCCCGAAGAGATCCTGGTACACGTCGGAGACGGCGCCGGCATAGGGATCGATCCCGGCCGGACCGGCGAAGATCCGTTGGAAGAGAGACCCCTGACGATCGGGGGGCATCGTGGGAGTGATACGGGGTTGCAGCACGGCGTATCCCTCGACCACGCGGGCCGCCCGCGCGTCGAAGGCCGGCCGGTTGAGCGGATGGGCCATGGTGCCGACGAGGCGGGTCGCCGCCCCTCGCGGTAGACGTGTGTCGGCATCGAGTGTGATCACGTAGCGGACGGCATCGGGGACGGCCGGAGGGCGCCCCTGGGTTGGCATGAACGTCGTATCGGAGGCGGCCCTGAGTAGACGGTTCAGCTCGCGCAGCTTCCCGCGCTTGCGTTCCCACCCCATCCACTTCCCTTCGCCGGCATTCCACGTGCGTCTCCGATGCAGCAAGAAAAACCGCTCGCCGGAGTCGGAGGCTGGGCCATGCCGTTGGTTGAGGCGCGCCACCCCCGCCACCGCCGTGGCGAGAAGCCGATCGTCACCCGGCATCGTTTCCATGGCCGCGTCCGTCCAGTCCGAGAGGAGGGCAAAACGCAGGTCGCCGTCCGGATTGGCCAGGTAGTGGATCTCCAGGCGGTCGATCTGCTCTTCGATCTCGGCGTCGTCGGTCAGAAGTATCGGTACGACGACGAGGGTTCTCAGGGATGGTGGCACCCCGTGGGGGAGCTCGAGACGCGGCAGCGGGCGGGGGCCGAGCTCGCCCATGACGAGGCGGTTGACCAAGGCGACGGCAAGGTCGGAGGCCGGGATGAGGCCGACCAGTCCAAGCACGGCGAGCGCGACTGGACTCATGCCCGAGGCGTGCGCAACGACGAGAGGGACCGTCAGGGCCAACCCCGTCACGATGCCGATGCTTCCGAGGTAACACTCGGCGGCACGGGATACGTAGGCGCGCAGAAGCCGCCGGCTGAGGGGAAGCCGGTAATCGAGCTCCGCCTCCAGGAGCCGCCGCCCTTTCGAGATCAGATAATAACCAGGATCTTCGACTCGATCTCCGGAAGGAACGTCCCCCGCGGCACGCGTCGCTCGGGCCAGCACCCGCCGGGTGACGTCGAGTTCAGAATGCCGGGAGCGCCGCGCGAGATCCTCGATCGCGTGACGGTACCGGTCGCGAGTCGCGAAGTCCATGGCCCCGAAGTGGCTCGGGGAACGAAGCAGTTCATCGACAAGGCTCACGCTCTCGAAGAATGCCGCCCAGTCGAAGGTCGAGATCACCCGCATGCTGGTGATCAGGTTGCGTACCGTCACGTTCATGGCGGCCTGGCGCTGGTGTTCGACCCGGACGAGCTCGTCGGGCGACGTGCCCAGCTCCGCCAGCTGCTCGTCGAGCCACGCCAGCGCGGGCGTCGAGGCCGGATCCTGCTCGCGCAGGCGCTGGACGAGCTCCACGGTGAAGGCGATGGGCCAGGCGGCGGCCTCGAGCCCCTGGAAGGCCAGAGGCTGGGCCAGTCGTCCCCCGAGCCCGAGCAGCTCGTCGGCCAACGCGTCGGCGTCGTGGCGGGCCGTGCGGCCCTTCACGATCAGCTCGGCCAGGCGCCGGAGGTTCTCCACAAGCACAATCCGCAGGGCGATAGGGACGGCCCACAGCTCGCCGATCGTCAGGGGCTGGACGCGCTGGAAGGCGCGGACGAATCGCTGGAGAGTCTCCGGCTCGAATCGGCTATCGGTGTGGGCGACGAACGCCCAGGCCAGGCCGAGTACCCGCGGGTAGCCGTGCAGGGGGCCATCGGCGAGCTTGGGGAGCTGGCGGTAGAACCCGTGCGGAAGGTCCTCGCGAATGTCCCGCCCGATTTCTTCAACGACGTGGAAGTTGTCGACAAGCCACTCCGCGGCTGGCGCAATCGCGCCTTCCTCTCGGATCACCGCGGCGATCGCTCGATAACAACGGAGGAGAACGCGGCCGCTTTCACGCAGGCGCGGGGCCAGGGGGCGTCCGGTCTCGCCCTCGTCGAGAGTGCGCTGGCCGGCGATGCTGCTCGCGAGCTCCTCGAGTCGCTCGGGGCTGAGGAGCTCTCCGCGAATGGGGTCGGGGGATTCGGGCGTGGACGCCGAGGAAAGCGCGGGCGATACCAAGTCGCGTAGGCGCACGAGGCCTCTCAGTCCGGGCAAATCAGCGCGGCCTGCACGGCCCCGGTGGGCCCATTGGCGGCCGGGCCGTCGCCCGGGGATCGGTCAGCGACTCATCGGTCAGCGATTCCAGGAAGGCCGCGAGATCCTCGATCTCGGCGGCCGACAACCGGAGCGGGCGCAGGAGCTGCTCGCCGTGCGTGTGCAGCCGCTCCATGTCCAGCGTGGAATAGTGGCGCACCACGTCGCGCAGCGTGGCGTAGCGCCCGTCGTGCATGTAGGGCGCGGTGAGGGCCACGTTGCGGAGCGAGGGGGTCTTGAACTGGCCGTAGTTGGCGTGGTGCGGCTCGACGTGCCGGGTCTTGGTGGCCGAGGCCCCGGTGGGGTCGTCGCTGTAGGGGCCGAGCAGGTTGAAGCGGTCGGCGCGCAGCCGCTTGAGGCCTTCGTGGCGGCCGGCGTCGACGCGACCGGGGGCCAGCAGGAACGGCACCCCCACGTCGTGAAACTCCCCGTTGGTGAAGTGCGGGCCGAAATGGCAGACGCTGCAGTTGCCCGCGCCCACGAAGATCTTGAGCCCGCGCTGGGCAGCCTGGGAATACCGGGCCGCCGCGCTTCGGTCGCCTCGGGCCAGCGCATCGCGGAACTCGTCGAACGCGGTTCGCCCTGATCGCACCGACTCTAGAAAGGCGGCCAGGGCCTTCCCCACGTTGACCAGCACCCGCTCGTCATCGGCGCCGGCTTGTCTGTCCGGCCGGGACGCGTAGGCGCGCTCGTAGAGGCAGCCGATCGTCGGGTCGGCGCCCACCAGGGCCGCCACCAGCGGGGCGCTCGCGCCCATCTCGCGCGGATCGAGGATGGGCTTCACGCTCTGCGACCACAGACTGTCGGAGCGGCCGTCCCACGAGAACCAGCGATGCAGCCCGGCGTCCAGCACGGTCGGCGTGTTGCGGTCGAGTCGCTCGAGCCCGACCGCCCGGGGCCGGCTGTCCGTCCAGGCCCGCTCGGGCACGTGGCAGGTCGCACAGGCGATGGCGCCGTTCGCCGACAGCCGGGGCTCGAAGAACAGGCGGTGGCCGAGGGCCACGGCGCGCGGGTCGCCCGAGGCGCGGTTGCTCGGGTCTCGAGCCATCGGCGGCGGCCACGGACCGTGCTGCAAGATACGGCGGACTTCCGGGGGCGTGAAGTCCAGGGGCGAGGCCGCGGCCCCGCCGCCGGCGAGCGCCACCACGCTGGCGAGAATGGCAACGTGCCGGCGCGGGCTCATTCCAGCACGACGTCGGTGGCCAGCCGCTCCGTCCGGCCGTCCCGCTCGACGTCGAAGAGGAGCTGCCAGCGGCCGGGCATGTGGAACAGCAGCCCCTCGGCGACGTAGCGGCCGTCACCCGCGGCCAAAACCCGAGCCCGGTAGTTCATGCCATGACGGTGCTCGGGCATCTGCGCGTCCACCCGCAATCCCCGCGCTGGCGGGTTGGCGCAGACGATGGCCTCCACCGAGAAGTGGCGGCCAACCTCGATCGGCGCCGGCACCGTGCGGAACGCCACGACGACGTCGCCGGCCTCCAAGCGTCCGTGCGCGACAAAGTCCCGCAGCGGCGCGCAGCTTGCGGTGGCGTTCGCCGTGAAGATCGTGAGCCCGGCGCCCGCGAACACGAGCCCGAGCAAGAAGCGGAGAGACGTCATGATTCGCCAGCCGGAGTGCCGGGGGCCCGTCCCGTCAGCGCGGCTTCGGCCGCGCCCCGCCGAACAGGGCCTCACCGTTCTTCCAGGCGATCCGCTCGGCCACATCGGCCGGCAGGTCGGCGAGCCAGCCGCGCGACCAGGTAGCGTGCTCGGGCACGTAGTGCCAGCGCTCGGCCACGAACGTGTCGGTGCCCACCATGAAGCGGTCGGGAAACTCGAGAAACGCCTGCCGCCACTCGGGGACCACCTTGCCCTCCGACGCGTGGTCGCTGCGGAAGGCGAGATCGGCCCAGAGGTTGCGGTGCTTGCGCAGCATCTCGCGCACGCGCTCCGGCGACTCGAAGCCCGCGTGAGCCCACAGGATACGGGCGTCGGGGTACTGGCGGAACAGGCGCTCGACGGCGTCGGCGTCGGAGTGGGCGTGCAGCATGAGCCCGTACTGCCTGGCCAGCTCGACGATCCGGCGGGGCACCGGCAGCTCGGCGTCGGCGCCGTAGAGATGAAACTCCCCGATCGACACGTAGGTGTACTTGCGCAGCCGCTCCTCCACGTAGGTGACGATCGCGTCGTCGCGCACCCAGGTCCCCACGTCGGCCCGCAGCCGATACGGCCGGAGCTCGGGGACGATGAGATCGGGCGCCTCGGCGAGGAGCTTCTGCGTGCCCTCGTCGTTCGAGCTCGACACCAGCGCCCGCTTCACCCCGGCCTTGCGCAGGATCGCGACCGCCTCCTTCGGCGGGAGCACGTCCACGGTGTCGTGGCTGTAGTGGATGTGAGCGTCGACGATGGGCAGCTCCGCGGCGGCGGCCAGGACGGACAGAGCGAACAGCACGAGCAACGTCAGGGCTGTCGTCATCGGGCTCTCCTTGCTGGACACCGATTGTAACCCGTGGGACAGTCCTGGCGGCATGAGCGTCCCCGCCGCGTTCTACGTCCCCGACGGTGAGCAACGCTTCGTCGCCACCGAGCACGGCCGCGGTCCCTGGAGCCCGGCTCATCAACATGCCGGTCCGCCCTCGGCGCTGATGGCGCGGGCGCTGG
Source organism: Candidatus Rokuibacteriota bacterium (assembly GCA_050731715.1). Taxonomy (GTDB): domain Bacteria; phylum Methylomirabilota; class Methylomirabilia; order Rokubacteriales; family CSP1-6; genus 40CM-4-69-5. The sequence goes on along the minus strand of JBOHPM010000013.1, from coordinate 6,626 downwards.
AGCGCGCCGTCGCCGGCGATGACGTGATCGTGACCCGCCTCACCGTCGAGCTGTTCGCCCCTGTTCCTACGGGACCGCTCGACGTGGCGACCTCCACGCTGCGGGCCGGGCGCACCGTGCGCCGCCTGGAAGCCACGTTGACCACCGACGGGCGCGTGCTGTCCCGTGCCACGGCCCTGGCGATCCGGCGCCAGGCCGTCGAGTTCGCCCCGGTGAAGCCCGAGCGCCACGACCCCCCTCCCCCGCCCGATACCGGCACACCCTTCCAGTTCCCGGTCTTCCACAGCAAGGCCGTCGGCTATCAGACGGCCGTCGAGGCGCGATGCGTACGGGGCGGCTTCGGCCAGAACCCGACGTCGGTGTGGATCCGCTCCCGCGTGCCGCTGGTGCTCGGAGAGACGTGCACTCCGCTGCAGCGCGTGCTGATCGCGGCCGATTCCGGCAACGGTGTCGCCGTCGTGCTCGATCCGGCGCGCTACACGTTCATCAACGCCGATCTCACCGTCTCCCTGCACCGGCCGTCGGCCGGTGAATGGATATGCCTCGAGAGCGTCACGGTGCCCGAGCCCACCGGCGTCGGCCTGACCCGCAGCCGGCTCTGGGACCGCGACGGTCCGATCGGCTGGGCGCTGCAGAGCCTCGTCGTCGAGGCCCGACCGGCCTCGTGAGCATGGTATTCTGCCGCTCTCGCGGGGCCAAGCGCGGGCAGGAGCAAACCACGACCACGGCAAGGAGAGTGCTGATGCGGAGCCTGCGGATGCGGTGGGCGATGCTGGTGGTGTTCGCGCTGATCGTGATGAGCCTCACCGGGCCGGCGACGGGGCAGGCCCCACGGATCGCCATCACCGTCAGCGCGTGGTTCATCCCGCCGGCCAACGATCTCTTGAAGGAGATCGTGGCCGAGTGGGCCAAGCAAAAGAACGTCTCCGCCGAGGTCGAGTTCGTCTCCGAGGGCGACCTGGTGCCGAAGTTCACCACCGCCGCCGAAGCCGGGGCTGGCCCCGACATCATCCAGGTGGCGAGCCTGCACGCCCATCTCTACGCGGCCAAGCTCGTGGACATGGGCGACATCGTCACGCCGCTCGAGTCGAAGTACGGGCCGTTGGCCAAGATCGCCAAGGACGCCGCCATGGTCGGCGGCCAGTGGCGCGCCGTGCCGTGGTATGCGACGCCTCAGGTGCTCACCTATCGCGAGGACGTGTTGAAGGAGATCGGCGAGACGCCGCCCGATACCTGGGAAGACGCCCTCCGGATCGGCCGGAAGCTGAAAGGCAAGGGGACGCCGTGGGGCGAAGCCCTCGGGCATTGCCCGGTGGACTGCATCACGACGGCCTACTCCATCCTCTGGGCCCACGGCGCCAAGGAGGTCGAGGCCGACGGAAAGACGATCGCGCTGAAGTCTCCCGAGACGGTGAAGGCGCTGGAGTTCATCAAGCGGGCCTACGACGAGGCGTGGCCGCCGGGCGTCGTGGGCTGGGACAACGCCTCGAACAACCGGGCGTTCCTGGGTGGGCAGCTCGGGATGACCGTCAACGCGGGGACCATCTGGTTCGCCGCCAAGAAACAGGCTCCGGCCATCGCCCCCAACATCAATCACGCCCCGATTCCCCGCGGGCCCGCCGGACGGGCGATCCCGTTCTGGCCGACCTCGCTGGCCGTCTTCGGCCACTCCAAGCAACAGGCGTTGGCCAAGGACCTCGTGCGCTACATCACGGACGGGCCACAGTTCGCCCGCTGGCTGGAGAAGACCGAGGGCGCGGGCGGTAGCCCGCTCGCCGGGATGATGAAGCTCGAGAAGGGCCGTGATCCCAAGCTGCGCGTGGTGGGCGAGGTGATCCAGTACGGGCGCCTGCCCGGCTGGCCCGGTCCCCCGACCCGCGAGTCGGCCGAGGTCCACGCCAAGTTCGTGCTGGTCGATATGGCCCAGAACGTGGTCAAGGGCATGGCGATCCCGCAGGCGATCGACCAGGCGGTCGCCGAGATGAGGCGCATCTACGGCCAGCGATAGGTGAGGGTGGACGCGCGGTTCCTCCGCCGGGACGCGACGCTCGGCTACCTGTGGGTCACGCCGGCCCTCGCGCTGCTCGGCACCCTGATCGCCTATCCCTTCCTGCTCGCGCTCTACTGGAGCCTCACCAGCCGCTCGGCGGGGTCGCCGGGCGTCTTCGTGGGCCTCGACAATTTCCTCTATCTCCTGTCGGGGCCGATCTTCCAACAAACCCTGCGCAACACCGCGGTGTTCACCGTGGTCTCGGTGGCCGCCAAGCTGGCGCTGGGCATGGCCGCGGCCCTCGTGTTGAACCAGGGGTTCCGCGGCCGCAACCTGGCCCGCGGCGTGTTCCTCTTGCCCTGGATCGTGCCGACCTCGTTGAGCGCCCTGGCCTGGCTGTGGATCTACGACGACATCTTCGGCGTGATCAGCCGCGTGGCCATCGACCTCGGCCTCCGCCGCCAGCCCATCCCGTTCCTGGCCGACGCGCTGCTGGCCATGGCCGCGGTCATCATGGTCAACGTGTGGCGCGGCGTCTCGTTCTTCGCCGTGTCGTTCCTGGCCGGCATGCAGTCGATCGCCGAGGAGCTCTACGAGGCGGCCGAAGTGGACGGGGCGGGAGCCGTGCGCCGGTTCTGGCACGTCACCCTGCCCGGCCTGGCGCCGATCATCGCGGTGGCGACCCTCTTCTCGGTGATCTGGACCTTCAGCGACTTCACGATCGTCTACATCGTCACCCGCGGGGGCCCGGCCAACGGCACCCACCTGCTGGCCACGCTGGCGTACCAGACGGCCATCTACGGCGGGAAGATCGGCGAGGGGCTCGCGGTGTCGGCGTTCATGTTTCCGCTCCTGGTGCTGGTGATCTTCCTGCAGCTCCACTTCCTGCGCCGGGCCCAGGCCTGAGCATGGCCCGAACCCGCCGGCCCGGCCGACTGCAGCGCGTGCTGCTGCTGTGGACGCCGCTCGTGGTGCTGATGGTCTTCACCCTCTTTCCCTTCTGGTGGATGCTCGTTACCTCGGTGAAGCCCGATGCCGAGCTGTACGACGTCCGCGAGCCGCCGCTGTGGGCCAAGACCGTCACCTTCGAGCACTACCGCGAGCTGTTCGTGCGCTTGCCCTTCGCCACGTGGGTGCGCAACAGCCTGGTAGTGTCAGCGGCGGCCACGCTGATCTCACTGGCCATCGGGACGCTGGCCGGTTACAGCCTGGCTCGTCTGCGCTTCCGGGGAGCCACCACGCTGGGCACGATCATCTTCGTGGCCTACCTGGTGCCGACCACGCTGCTGTTCCTGCCCCTGGCCTACGTCATTCGCTGGCTCGGGCTCTACAACACGCCCTTCGCCCTCATCGTGGCCTACCCCACCTTTCTGGTGCCGTTCTGTAGCTGGTACCTGATGGGATACTTCAAGACGATCCCTCGCGAGCTGGAGGAGTGCGCGATGATCGACGGCTGCACGCGGGGCCGGGCGCTCTGGCGCATCGTGTTGCCGCTGGCCACGCCGGGTATCCTGTCGGCGGCGATCTTCGCCTTCACCTTCTCCTGGAACGAGTTCATCTACGCGCTCACGTTCGTGCAGAGCCCGGGCTACAAGACCATCCCGGTCGGCGTGGTCGGCCAGCTCGCCACCGGCGACGTCCTCTTCTGGGGCAAGCTGATGGCGGCCGCCGTGCTGGGCTCCATCCCCATCGCGCTGATCTACTCGACGGTCAGCGGCCACTTCGCCGCCGGGTTGACGGCCGGCGCCGTGAAGGGCTGAGCCGTGCGCCTGCTCATCCGGGACGCCATGCTGCTGACCCTCGACGCCGGCAACCGTTTGATCGCCGACGGCCACGTGCTGGTGGACGGCGAGCGGATCGCCCTGGTCGGCGAGGGGCCGCCGCCGCCCGGCCTTACCGCCGACCGCGTGCTCGACGGACGCCAGCGCCTGGTGCTCCCCGGTCTCGTCAACTCTCACTTGCACTCGCACGAGAACTTCACCCGCGGCCGGCTCGACAACCTGCCCCACAACGTCTGGATGCTCTACGCCCGGCCTCCGCTCCTCGGCGCCACTCCCGGCCCCGAGGAGATCTACCTCCGCACCATGCTGGGCTGCCTGGAAATGCTCCGCGGCGGTGTGACCTTGGCCATCGACGACGTCGTCCACGTCCCCGCCACCGACATCGCCGTCTTCGACGCCGTCGTCCGGGCGTACCGAGACTCCGGCATGCGCGCGGTGGTCACGGCCACCACCGTCGATCGGCCGTACCACCTGACGCTGCCGTGGGCCGAGGACGTGTTGCCACCCGTGCTGCAGCGGGAGTTCGAGGCCCGGCCGCGACCGCCCATCGGCGAGCTGATCGCCTTCGTCCGGCGCTGCGCGGACCTGTGCGGCAGCGGGCGCGTGAGGTTCGCGCTGTCGCCGTCGGCGCCCCAGCGCTGCAGCCGCGAGCTGCTCGAGGCGCTGCGCGACGTGCAGCGCGAGACGGCGCTGCCCCTGATCGTCCACGTGCTCGAGACCCGGCTGCAAGTCGTGACCGGGCGGCTCTTCTATGGTCACTCGATGGTCGCCTATCTGGAGGCCCTGGGGCTTCTGGGACCCCGGACCGCCCTGGTCCACTGTGTCTGGGTGGACGACGACGATATCCGCCGCATCGCCGCGGCCGGGGCCACGGTGTTCCACAACCCCTCGAGCAACCTCAAGCTCGGGAGCGGCGTCGCGCCTGTGCGCGCGCTGCTGCGGGCCGGGATCCCGGTCGGTCTCGGCACCGACGGCATGGGCAGCAACGACTGTCAGAACCTCTTCGAGGAGATGCGCCTGGCCGGTCTCGTCGCGAAGATCGCCTCGCCCGGGCCGGAGGAGTGGCTCACCGCCGGCGAGGTGCTCGGGATGGCGACGCGCGGCGGCCTGGGCCCCGTCGGCCTGGCCGGCGAGCTGGGCCGCATCGAGACGGGACGCCTGGCCGACCTGGTCCTGCTGGACCTGGGCGGCGTGGCCTTCACCCCCCGTCACGACGTCGTCCGCCAGGTCGTCTATGCCGAGCGGGGTGGTGGCGTGCGCACGGTGGTGGTCGGCGGCAAGATCGTGATGGAGGACGGCGCCTTCACCACCGTGGACGAGCCCAAGCTGCTGGAGCAGATCCGTATCTCCGCCGACCGCGCCCGCGCCGCCGGCGAGCCCGGCTGGCGCCGGTCGCGGGAGCTCGAGCCATACTTCGCCGAGATCTACCGACGCGCCGGCCGCGAGCCGGTGGCCGTGAGCGGGCGCGTCCTCTGGTGACCGAGGCCGCCGGCCAAGGAGACCCAACGCATGGCACTGCGTGAAGACGCCCTCGCCCACGTCGACGACAAGGCGCTGCGTGACCTGACCGTCGACCTCATCGACATCCCGAGCCCCATGGGCGGCGAACGCGCCGTCGCCGAGTACCTGGCCGAGCGGTTCCGCGCCGGGGGCCTGCGCACCTGGCTGCAGGAGGTGGAGCCGGAGCGGTTCAACGTCTACGGCGTGCTCGAGGGCACGGGCGGCGGCCCCACCCTCATGTACTGCGGCCACCTCGACACCACCTTCGGCGGCGACGAGGAAGGTATTCGCGACCTCGGCCCGGCCTACCAGCCCCGGGCCGCGGTGGACGGCGAGTGGATCTACGGCATGGGCGCCTACAACATGAAGAGCGGCCTGGCCAGCGCGGTGGCCGCGGTGGAAGCGCTGGCCCGGGCCCGCGTGAAGCTGAAGGGCGACGTGATGCTGGCCGGCGTCGTCGGCGAGACGAGCCACGCCCAGGTGGGTCGCTACCAGGGCCGCCGCTACCGCGGCTGCGGCATCGGCGCGCGGTTCATGGTGACCAACGGGATCACCGCCGACATGTGCATCATCCCGGAGCCGACGGCCAACCGGATCTCGGTCGTCTCCGGCGGGTACGTCTACGTTCAAATCACCACCCGCGGGAATCCCGGCGCCACGTATCGCCGCGGTGGCCAGAGCATCAAGCCTCAGGCCGCGGTGGACGCGCTCGACAAAATGCTGCCCGTCATCGCGGCGCTCAAGGCGTGGGCGCCGAAGTACGTGGCGGCCACGCGCTACCACGGCGAGAATGCAACGAACGTTTCCATCATCGCGATCGAGGGCGGGCTGCCCTTCCGCCCCACCAAGCTCGCCCCGTTCTGCCGGCTCTACGTCGAGGTCGACACCATGCCGGGGCAGTCCCACGCCGACGTGCTCGAAGAGCTCAAGCGCGTGCTGGGCGAGGTGCGGGCGGGCGACCCCGAGCTCATCACCGAGGTGGACGTGGTCCAGACCGCGCTGGGCGCCGAGGTCTCACCCGAGGAGCCGGTGGTCCAGCGTCTGGCCGCCGCCCACCGCGAGGTGCACGGGGCCCCCGCCGAGGTGACGTGGGACGGCTGGCACGCGGACACCGCGGCCTTGACCCGGGCCGGGATCCCGGCCATCTGCTACGGCCCGCAGGGGCGGGCGCGCTCCGGCGGCTCCGGGCACTATCCGCGCGAGGGCGAGCAGGCCAGCCTCGCCGATCTCGTGAACGGGACGCGGGTCTTCGTCCTGACCGCGCTCGACGTCGGCATGCGCTCGCGCGCCGAGGTCCGCGCCGCCCGCCCGAGCGGGACGGTGATCCCGTAGGTGTGTCGCGCCGAACGCAGGAG